>JASGDV010000200.1:0-44742 GCA_049841255.1 Sphingobium sp. | reverse complement strand
TTCGGGTCTAGGATGCCCATCTGCACCATTTCGGCGCGCTTCTTCTCGCCGCCCGAAAAGCCGACATTCACCGGGCGCTTCAGCATCTCCATGTCGAGGCCCAGCAGCGCCGCCTTTTCCCTGGCGAGCTTGATGAACTCGCCGCCCGACAACGGCTGTTCCCCGCGCGCCTTGCGCTGGCTGTTAAGGCTCTCGCGCAGGAATTGCAGGTTGGAGACGCCCGGAATCTCGACCGGATATTGGAAGCCCAGGAACAGGCCCGCCGCGGCGCGCTCATAGGGTTCCATCTCGAACAGGTCGCGCCCCTCGAAGGTCGCGCTGCCGCCCGTCACCTCATAGCCCGGACGACCGCCCAGCGTGTAGGCCAGCGTCGACTTGCCCGCGCCGTTCGGTCCCATGATCGCATGGACCTCGCCCGCGCCGATGGACAGCGACAGGCCTTTCAGGATCGCCTTGCCGTCGATTTCGTTCGAGAGATTGTCGATGGTCAGCATGGTTTATCCCTTATGCGCCCGCTGGAGCGTCCGCGCGGTCCAGAAGGCCATGTCCCGCACATCGCCCGGCGCGGGGAAGAGCGTGTCGATATGGCGCTTGATCGGCATATAGGGCCACCAGTCGGCGTCCGGCTCCGGCGCGCCCTTTTCCAGCACGCCGGTCACGAACTCCGTCACCGGACCCATGCGGGCGAGGTTGGGGGCCTTGGCCTTGTGGAAGGCCTTGTCGGTCTTCAAGCGTTCGGTGAAGGCGGCGTCGCCCTTGTCCAGCGCCGCGCGGCACTGTGCCTGATATTCGTCGAGGTCGCCGAAATCCTTGGCGGCACGGGCCTGCAACTCGCCTTCTTCCAGTTCATAATCCTCGGTCAGGATACGGATCGCGGCGGTCCACGCCTGCCCGTTGCCCACATCCTCCGCGAAATCGGCGAGGGCATCCTGAATATCGTCTTCGTCGCTCAAAATTCTCGATCCTTACTAAGCCCCTCCCCTGAAGGGGAGGGGAGTCCATGGGTTGCCCCTTGTCGATCACCCCACGCTTCCCTCAAGGCTGATCCCCAGCAGCTTCTGCGCCTCGACCGCGAATTCCATCGGCAGTTGTTGCAACACCTCCCGCGCGAAGCCGTTGACGATCAGGCTCACTGCCGCCTCCTGATCCAGCCCGCGCTGCATCGCATAGAAAAGCTGGTCGTCGCTGATCTTGCTGGTGGTCGCCTCATGCTCGATCTGGGCGGAGGGGTTCTTCACCTCGATATAAGGCACGGTATGCGCGCCGCACCGGTCGCCCAGCAGCAGGCTGTCGCATTGGGTGAAGTTGCGGACGCCCTCCGCCGTGGGCGATACACGCACCAGCCCGCGATAGGTGTTGTTGCTCCGCCCCGCGCTGATCCCCTTCGACACGATGGTCGAGCGCGACCCCTTGCCCAGATGGATCATCTTCGTGCCGGTATCCGCCTGTTGCAGATTGTTGGTGAGCGCCACCGAATAAAATTCGCCGACGCTGTTCTCTCCGGCCAGAACGCAACTGGGATATTTCCAGGTGATGGCGGAGCCGGTCTCCACCTGCGTCCAGCTCACCTTCGAATTGCGCCCCTGGCAGAGCGCCCGCTTGGTCACGAAATTATAGATGCCGCCCTTGCCCTGCTCGTCGCCGGGATACCAGTTCTGGACGGTGGAATATTTGATCTCCGCGTCGTCCAGCGCGACCAGTTCCACCACGGCGGCGTGAAGCTGGTTCTCGTCGCGCATCGGCGCGGTGCAGCCTTCGAGATAGGAGACATAGGCGCCCTCGTCCGCGACGATCAAAGTCCGCTCGAACTGCCCCGTATTCTCCGCATTGATGCGGAAATAGGTGGAAAGCTCCATCGGGCAGCGCACGCCCTTGGGCACATAGACGAAGGTGCCGTCCGAAAAGACCGCGCAGTTCAACGTCGCGAAATAATTGTCGTGCATCGGCACGACCTTGCCCAGCCACTTCTTCACGAGGTCGGGATATTCGCGCACCGCCTCGCTGATTGAGCGGAAGATGACGCCCGCTTCCTCCAGCTCCTTGCGGAAGGTGGTGGCGACCGACACGCTGTCGAACACCGCGTCGACCGCGACCTTGCGGCTGCCCTTCACCCCGGCCAGCACTTCCTGTTCCGCGATGGGGATGCCCAGCTTCTCATAAGTCGCGCGGATTTCGGGGTCGAGTTCGTCCAGCGACTCCAGCTCCGCCTTCTTCTTGGGCTCGGCGTAATAATAGGCGTCCTGATAGTCGATCGGCGGGATGTTGAGCCTGGCCCATTCGGGCGCTTCCATCTTCTGCCACAGGCGGAAGGCTTTCAGGCGCCATTCCAGCAGCCATTCCGGCTCATTCTTCTTGGCCGAGATGAAACGGACGGTATCCTCGTTCAATCCTTTGGGCGCGAAGTCCTGCTCGATGGCGGAGGACCAGCCATGCTCATAGGTGGAGGCGCGCTCGGCCGCCTCATGGGCTTCGAGATTGCGGATGGTCGTCATTTCCCCGGTCATGCCATTTCTCGCGTCAGGCTGGCGATGGTCACGCCCGCAAGCGCGGAGCGGATCGCGTCGTTCGCCACATTCATATGCGGGCGGATGCGGCAATCCTGCTCAAGGCAGCAATCATGCGCGCCCATTTCCGCGCAGGCCGTCATCGCGATGGGGCCTTCCACCGCCTCCACCACATCGGCCAGCGTGATCGCGGCGGGAGGCCGCGCCAGCCGCACCCCGCCGCCCGTGCCCCGGCTCGATTCGAGCAGGCCCGCGGCCGACAGGCGGCTCACCAGCTTCTGCGCCGTGGGCAGAGGGATGCCGGTTTCGGCGCTGAGCGTGGTCGCGTTCATCCGGGCCGCGCCGCAATGGCGGGCGGCGGCGGACATCAGCACCACGGCATAGTCGGCAAAACTCGACAGTTTCATCGCGCGTCCAGTTGCGAACCATTCTTAAATCGGATCGAATCAATCCGATTGGGCATGTGGTCCCGCGAGCGCGGATTTTCAAGGATTTTCTTCGTCTCGATTCAGCTCATGCGGTTGATGACGGCCACGTCGCCGCCCAGCGAACGGCGCAGCAGGGTCAATTGCGCGACGGCGGAGGGCTCATTCTGCAACTGCTGCGGCGTGAGGCCGATGAAATGCTTGATTTCCCGGATGAAGTGGGACTGGTCATAGAAACCCGCCTCTTCGCACATCACCTGCCAGCTTTCCCTGTCCAGCGCGATCCGCGCGCTGCACCGGAGCGCCCGGTATTTGCGCGCCAGCAGCTTGGGCGGCGCGCCATAATAGCGGTTGGTGATCCGCGCGAGTTGCCGCGCGGAAAGCCCGGTGCGTTCCACCAGCGTCTCGATTCGCGGCGATCCTTCGTCCATCAGCCAGTCGTCCACCGTCTCCAGCATGTGCCAGAGGGACTCGGGCAGAGGCTTGATCCGCTCTTGCAGGAAGGACCAGCAGAGCGACGCCATGGCTTCGGGGTCCTCGATGCGCTGCAACCGCTGCAACAACAGCCCATATCCGCCATCGGACGACGCCATGTCGAAGGCGCTGTCCGCCATCGTGCTGGCATCGTCGCCATAAAGCGCGATCCAGCCCGCAGGCAGCAGGGATATGCCCAGGACCTTCACCGGCTGATCCAGTTGAAACCGCGTCGCGCCGAAGGTCGGCCCCAACAGGCAGACCTCCGGCGTAGGCATGGCCATGCCATCCTGAAAAATATAGTGGCCGCCCCGCCCTTCCAGCCGGAGCCGCAATTGCGGCACGTCCGCGCGCGTGAAGTCCGCATAGCCGGGAGACGAGGCGCTGAAGATGTAGAGCGAACCGAAATAGGCGCACAGGGGTTCAGGAGGAACGAAATAGCGCAGCCTTATTGGGCCTTGCGCCGCCTCGACCGTATAGGAAAGCGGCGTGCAGTCATCCGCCGCAGCGGTCCCTGCTGCTCCCCCGGATATGTATTGAGGATGCGACCCCATATTTATGTCCCCCGCAGGCCAATATCTTCCCTTCGCCAAGGCGGCGCAAGAAAATTTGGTTAAAATCGGGAAACTATTTCAGTGCCATACTGAGACCATGGCGGATAAAAATGGCCCGGCGATTTCGTCGCCGGGCCAGGAAAAGGTCTCGTCGGCCATATGGCCTTGGAGCCTTCGGGTCGCAGCGTTGCTTTACGCCCGAATCAGGCGCCGTTTATTGGATGGATCGGACATTATTGAACCGAAAATGCCCCAAAATATGACGATTCTTGCCCTTGAAAGTCCGTTGCAGACTTGCTGTTGCCCGGCGGCAACAGCGACTCGACGGATACGGCCCGCGCTGGCATAGCGGCCGCCATGTCCTATCGCCTGATCCGTCCGCTGTTCTTCGCCCTCGATGCGGAGCGCGCGCATCACCTCTCCGTCGCCCTTCTGCGGATGATGCCGACCCCTTCCGCGCTGGCCCCCGATCCCATGCTGGCGCAGACGGTCGCGGGGATCGCCTTTCCCAATCCGGTCGGTTTGGCCGCCGGTTATGACAAGGAAGGCCTGGTCGCCCACAAGATGCATGGGCTGGGCTTCGGATTTGCCGAATTGGGGACGCTCACCCCGCTTCCCCAGCCGGGCAATCCCCTGCCTCGCCTTTTCCGGCTGGAGGAGGACCGGGCCGTCATCAACCGCATGGGCTTCAACAATGGCGGACAGGCGGCGGCGGCGGAGCGGATCGCCAAGCGGCGGCGGCCCGGCGGCCCCGTCATCGGCATCAATATCGGCGCGAACAAGGACGCGGCGGACCGCATCGCCGATTATGCGACAGGCGTCGCCTGCATGGCGCCGCTGGCCGACTATCTGACGGTCAACATCTCCTCCCCCAACACGCCGGGCCTGCGCGCGTTGCAGGACCGGGCGGCGCTCGACCAGCTTCTGGGCGCGGTGATGGCGGCGCGCGGCACGGGACGCACGCCGATCTTCCTGAAAGTCGCGCCCGATCTCGAACCGGCGGATGTGGAAGATATCGCCGCCGCCTGCCTCGACCATGGCATCGACGCGCTGATCGTATCCAACACCACCATCTCGCGCCCGCCGCTCCGGTCGGTCCATGCGAAGGAGACGGGTGGCCTGTCGGGCGCGCCCTTGCACGACCTGTCGCTGGAGAAGCTGCGCGCTTTCCGCCGCCTGCTGGGCGCGCGCCTGCCCCTGATCGGCGTGGGAGGCATCTCCGGCGCCGATCAGGCCTATGCCCGCATCCGCTCCGGAGCGAGCCTGATCCAGCTCTACAGCGCGCTGGTCTATGAAGGGCCGTATCTGGCGAGACGCATCAACGCAGGATTGAAGACATTGCTGCAACGCGACGGCTTCCGCACGATCGGCGAAGCGGTGGGCGCCGACGCCTGAAAAAGGCAATTCGGGTTGCGATCAGCAACGCGGACGATAGGGTGCGGCCATGACGTCCCGCCTGCTTGGCCTGTTGGCCTCCTTCGCCCTTGTCGCCTTGACCCCGACGCCGCTGCTGGCGCGCGAGCCGGTCGCGCTCAACGCCACCGTCTCCGCCGCCGATCCGCGCGCAGCGCAGGCGGGGCAGGAAATCCTGCGCAAGGGCGGCAGCGCCACCGACGCCGCCATCGCCATGATGCTGGCGCTCAATGTCGTGGAACCGCATAATAGCGGCATCGGCGGCGGCGGCTTCCTGATGCATCATGATGGCGCGACGGGCGCGCTCGAATCCATCGACGGGCGGGAAACCGCTCCAGCCGCAGCGCGGCCCGACCGCTTCATGGGCGCGGACGGCCAGCCGCTTTCCTTCCGCGATGCATGGCCGGGCGGCACTTCGGTCGGGGTGCCGGGCAATGTGCGGCTGGCATGGGACGCGCATCGGAAATGGGGCAAGCTGCCCTGGGCCGATCTGTTCCAGCCCGCCATCCGCCTGGCGGAGGACGGTTTCGAGGTGCGCGAGCGGCTCGATACCGCCATGCGCGCGGTCGCGCCGGTCTGGGCCGATTTTCCCGAGATCCGCAAATATTTCTGGGTGGACGGCAAACCCGCGCCCATCGGGACCGTCCTCAAGAACCCGCCGCTCGCCGCCTTGTTCAGGCGCATCGCGGCGGAAGGGCCGGACGCCTTCTATCTGGGCGGCAACGCCAAGGCCATCGCCGATACCGTCACCAACGCGCCCCGCAACCCGGTGCCGATGACGGAGGCCGACCTGGCCGCCTACCGGACCCAATTCCGCAAGCCGGTCTGCGGCCATTATCGCGTCTATACCGTCTGCGGCATGGGGCCGGCTTCGTCCGGAGGCGTCACCGTGCTTCAGATACTCGGCATGGTGGAACGCTTCCCGCTCGGCCAATGGGGCAAGGACGATGTCCGCTCATGGCATGTCATCGGCGAAGCGATGCAGCTTGCCTATGCCGACCGCGACACATGGCTGGGCGATCCGGATTTCGTGTCCGTGCCCATCGCGGGGCTGATCGACCCCGGCTATCTGAAGCAGCGATCCGGGCTGATTTCGCTTCGCAAGGCCCGCAACGACTATAAGGCCGGGCAGCCGCAGGGCGCGCAGCCCCGCACCGCCGCGCTGCCGCAGCCCGAATCGGGCACCAGTCATTTCGTCGCGGTGGACCACGACGGCGACATCGCCGCCTGGACCTCCACCATAGAGAGCTTCTTCGGCAGCCAGTTGATCGCCAATGGCGTGATCCTGAACAATGAACTGACCGATTTCAGCTTCACGCCGGAAAGAAATGGCGCGCCCGTCGCCAATCGCGTGGAGCCGGGCAAGCGGCCTCTCTCTTCCATGTCGCCCACCATCGTCTATGACGCGGCGGGGACGCCCATCTTCACCGTGGGCGCGGCGGGCGGCAAGACCATCATCATGCAGGTGGCCAAGGCGCTGATCGCCCATTTCGACTGGGGGCTTTCGGCACAGGATTCGATCGCGCTCGGCCTCGAATTCTTCAACGGCGACGGGCTGGTGCTGGAACAGGGCACGTCGCTGGAGGCGATGAAGGCTCCGCTGGAGCGCCTCGGCCATCGCGTCACCATCTCCCGCCTCGGACTCAAGGCCAATGCGGCCGAGCGCCTGCCCGACGGCCATTGGACCGGAGCCGCCGATCCGCGCAGCCCCGGCGTGTCCTTGCAGGAGTGAGGGAGGCTGTCGGGTTTGGGTGGAGAGCGGACAGTCTGCTCAGACTCAGCCGTGCTCCTGCGAAGGCAGGAGCACGGTGCAATTCCAGACACTTCTCTTCGTCATCCCAGCGGAAGCTGGGATCTCTTTTGACGCGTGACGGAGCCGCAAGAAGAGCGATCCCAGCTTTCGCTGGGATGACGAAGGTTGAAAGTCCACAAATGGCCAAAACCCGGCACCGCCACCTCAGCCCTTGAGGTCCAGCCCCTCCACGTTGAACTGGAAGGGGAAGGTCTGGTCGTCCTTGCCCACGGCGAGGTTGACCTTCACCGTCCTAGACTTCGCAATCGCTTCATAGGCGTTTTGCGAGGGCATGATCTCTATCCCGTCATTGGTGTCGGCCATGCGCCCCTTCCACCGATGCTCCTTGCCGTCGTCCGTCACCGCCGTCACCGCGCAGTCGGAGAGGTCGCAGCGGAAGGGCGCGCCGACCAGCTTCACCGTCACGTCCTTCTCCCCATTGGCCATGGGCTGCACCAGCAGCACGGAAAAAGTGTCCGGCGCGGTCATGGTCTGCACCGTGTTGGCGCTGCCGATATAGGCGACCTTCGCCTTGCCGCCGGAGCCGCCCTCTTCATATTTCCACGTCTGCCCGATCTGCTCGCGCTGGGTCAGTTCCTTCTCGCCCGACGAGCAGGCGGCGACCAGACTCAGGGCCGCCAAAGTCACGAAGGCGCGCATCGCCTCTCTCCTTCCATATCCTGTTACGGAAGGCCAACGTTCGGGCGGAACGTGCGGTTTCGGGGGTCAGCCGCCGTAGCGACGAGCCGTTTCCCTGATGAGAGCAATCATGTTCGGAATGCCCTGCGTCCGATTGGAGCTGAGCTGGTTGCGCAGGTCGAAGGGGGCCAGCGCGCCTTCTATGTCCGTAGCGCCGATTTCCTCCGGCGTCCGGTCCTGAACGGTCAGCAGGACAAGCGCGATGATCCCCTTGGTGATCGCGGCGTTGCTGTCCGCCAGGAAATGAAGCCGCCGCCCCTCCTTATCGGAATCGGCGTCGCGCATCGTGGGATAGACCCACACCGCCGCGGAACAGCCGCGCACCAGCGTCGCGTCGGTCTTGAGCGGATCGGGCATCGGCTCCAGTTCGCGACCCAGGTCGATCAGCAGACGGTAGCGGTCGTCGGCGTCGAGGAATTCATATTCGTCGTAAAGATCGTCAAGGGCGCGGGCTTCGGTCATGCCCGCCATATAGGGGGAAAAGCGGATCGGGAAACCCGCTTTCCTTCAAGGCGGAGGGTGCGAAACCATGAATGAGATAGCAAGGCGGACGCGTTTCGCGCTTTTATCGTTTCGTTTTCGTAACGATATACGATCGATCCTTAGAGATCGACGCCCGCCGCTATGGCCTCCAGCTTGCGGATGCGTTCCTTGAGGTCGGCGACCTCGATCCGGGTCGCGGTCGAGGGCGGAGCAGCCTCGCGGCTTCCCTGCGCCATTTCGGCGCGTTTCAGGTCCAGCCAGCCGTTCCAGCCACGCAGCGCCGTCACCGCGACGATGACAAGGCCGGTCAGCCCCGCCGCCGCCATGGTCATGTAGAAAAGGGGGTCCTGCATATCGTCCTCCCTGTGATCCCTTCGGGTCGCGTTCAGTCGCGGTCCCGCAATTTGTCGAATTCGCGCTCCAGCGCGGTGGAGCTGTCGGTCGCCAGCCGTTCCAGCACGGCCACGCGATCCTTCAAAGCCTTCACCTCGGCGCGCAGCCTTTCGGCTTCCGGGTCCGGGCCGCGATGGACGAAGGCTTCGCCCTTGTCGCGGCGCAGGACGCCATATTTGGCGCGGATGACGCTGGCGATGGCGGTGATCGCGACGATGGCGACGACCATTTCAAACGGATTCATGGGATTTTCCCCTCGATTTTCATGGACGGCGCATGATCCGCAAGTCCGTCAGTTGGCAGGACCGCGCAGCCGTTCGATTTCATGATGCAGGGCGTGGCTTTCATCGGTGACGATGCGCTCGACCACCGCGAGGCGGTCCTTCATCGACCCCATCTCCGCGCGAAGCTGGGCATTTTCCTGACTGAGCAGCTTGATGCGTTCGGCCAGTTCCTCATTTTTCTGCGGATAGACCGCCTTGCCCCAGCTGCTTTCCAGCGGATAGCCATGCTTGATTCGCAGCCAGGTGGTGAACACCCATCCCCCGATCGCCAGCGCGCCCAGCACGAACGCGACGGGGACGAAAGCCTGAAACGGAAACATATTTCTTCTCCCTTGCTCCGCTTGCCTCCGCCTTGCGGCTGGAGCGGCGCGCCCAATTTTCCTTTTCCCGCTCCGGCAGGTCGATTTTTCGACCGGCGGCGGCTGCCGTTCGATGAACGGCGTCAGCGCAGGCTGTCGATCTCATCCGCCAGACGGGTGTTGCGGCTGGTATAGTGGATTTCGATGTCGGCCAGCCGCCGGTCGATGTCGCGGAACTTGGACCGCACGTCGCGGGTGGAGCGCGCCGGATTGGTCCGCACGCCCTGCCAGAATTTCTCGTCATCCCGGTCGGCATAAAGGCCCATCGGCTTGTTGTCGGCCATCCAGGCGGCGAGGAAATAGGCGATGAACGTCCAGGGAAAGGCCCCCATCAGCGTCACCAGCACCGCGCCGATCCGGACCCAGATCACGTCGATCCCGGTATAGTCGGCGATCCCGGCGCAGACGCCCAGCCATTTGCCATTCTGCTTGTCGAGGTAGAATTTGGTGCGGCGGGCGGTCATTTCAGTTCCTCCGGTCGAATTCATAATCATCGTCCTGCGAGGGACGGGCGGGGCGGAAATCGGGATTGTCGGCGGCGACGATCCGCTCGACCGTCTGCAGCCGTTCCTCCAGCCGCCGGGCGAGCAGGTGAAGCTCGTCCAGCAGCTTCTCATCCTCGTCGGTGATCTTGGGCGCCTGCTTCCACTTGGTCACATAGTGAAAGATCAGCCAGGGCATGCCGATGAACAGCATCCCGACGATGACGATGGGAAGGAAGACGTCTTCCATGGCTTATTCTCCCCCGGTCTTGCCAGCGTTCATCGAAGCCTTGAGGGCGGCAAGCTCGGCATCGACCTTGTCGGACGACCGCAATTCCGCGATCTCCTCCTCCAGCGTCTTGGGCTGCTGGCCCAGCGCCATGGCGTCGGCGCGGCCTTCGGCCATGTCCACGCGGCGTTCCAGCATGTCGAAGCGGGCGAAGGCTTCGTTGACCTTCTCGCCGGCATAGGCTTCGCGAACGCGCAGGCGGTTCTGGGCGCTTTCCATGCGCGCGGCCAGGCTGTTCTGCCGGGCGCGGGCTTCGCGCAGCTTGGCCTGCAGCTTGGCGATGTCCTCTTCCGAAGCCTTGAGTGCCTCGTCCAGAGTCTCGATCTCCTGGGCCATCTGTTCGGCCATGTCGGCGGATTTCTGCTTTTCGACCAGCGCGGCCTTGGCCAGATCCTCGCGATCCTTGCTTAGCGCGAGCTGCGCCTTTTCGGTCCAGCTTTCCTGCAAGGCATTGAGCTTCGCGATATGGCGGCGCATCTCCTTCTGGTCGGCGATGGTCCGGGCGGCCGACGCGCGCACCTCGACCAGCGTCTCCTCCATTTCGAGGATGATCATGCGGATCATCTTCGCCGGGTCTTCCGCCCGGTCGAGCAGGTCGGTGACGTTGGCGGCGATGATGTCGCGGGTGCGGGAGAAAATACCCATGTGAACTTCACTCCTGGTCAAAACTTTGCCGGGGCGGGCTAGGGGGGCTTCCCGCCCCGGCCGGGGCATGCGGTCGCTACGCCAGATAGCGCAGGGCCGCGGGGGTATCGGTCGTCGCGAGCATCGGGGCTTCGCTGGCGCGGGCCGGGCCGACGGCGGACAGGATCACGGTCGATCCGAACAGCACGGCGGCAATGGCGACCGACAGCAATTGACCGATTTCACGGACTTCGTTGCTCTTCTTTTCCATCTTCTTACTCCCTGAACTCTGGCCTTCAAAGGTGCCGCCTTCTGTGTCCGGCGGCTTCCCTTCCTGCATTGCAGAAGCCGTGCCAATTTGCGGAAAGGGCGGAAAAGCGTGGATTGGCATGCGCATGGCCCGTTTTTTCTTGCCAAATATTAGGAAATTTCACCATAAGTTAGGAATGGAGAAGAATACACAGTTCGTCGGGCAATCGCTGGCCTTTCTCGATGCGGTGGAGCAGGCGGGGCGCGCCGCCGAACTCAACCGGCCCGTGCTGGTGATCGGCGAACGCGGCACCGGCAAGGAACTGGTGGCCGAGCGGCTCCATCGCCTGTCGCGTCGCTGGGACGAGGCGCTGATCATCATGAACTGCGCGGCGTTGCCGGAGACGCTGATCGAGGCGGAGCTGTTCGGCCATGAGCAGGGCGCCTTCACCGGCGCGACCCGCGCGCGGCCCGGCCGGTTCGAGGAAGCGGACGGCGGCACGCTCTTTCTGGATGAGCTAGGCACGCTTTCCATGGCGGCGCAGGAACGATTGCTGCGCGTCATCGAATATGGCGAGGTGACCCGCATCGGCGCGTCCCGTCCGGTGACGGTGGATGTGCGGATCGTCGCGGCCACGAACGAAGACCTGCCCGCCGCCGCGGAGACGGGCCGCTTCCGCCCGGACCTGCTGGATCGGCTGAGTTTCGAGGTCATCACCCTGCCGCCGCTCCGCGCGCGGGAGGGGGATGTGGCGGTGCTGGCGGATCATTTCGGGCGGCGCATGGCGGCGGAACTGGCATGGCCGCAATGGCCGGGCTTCTCCGCCGCCTGCATGGCGGAACTGGAGGCGCATGGCTGGCCCGGCAATGTGCGGGAGCTTCGCAATGTGGTGGAGCGGGCGGTCTATCGCTGGGACGATCCGGGGCGGCCGGTCAGCCGGATCCTGTTCGATCCGTTCGATTCGCCGTGGAAGCCGCAGTCGATGATGCCCGCCGCCCCGGCTTCCCATGGCGCGCGGCCTGTATCCTCGCCCGCGCCCGCTCTCGATTCCGTCACCGATCTGAAAGCCGCGGTGGAGGCGCATGAAGCCGCCATCGTCCGCGCGGCGCTGGAACGCTATCGCTATAATCAGCGCGCGACGGCCAAGGGTTTGAGCCTCAGCTATGACCAGCTACGGCATTGCATGAAGAAGCATGGATTGTCGGCGGGCTAGGACAGATCGACATTCAGCCCAGGCGGGCCTGCAAAGCGTGGAAGCGAGTCACTCGCCTCGCTCCCATTTCTGTGCTTCGGTGCTCACGGACTCTATGTCCGCTGCGCTCCGATGCTCGAAAATCACCCCTTTCGGCTCCACCTGAACTGAATGTCGATCCGTCCTAGAGCATTGCCTTGCTCCTGCGCAGGCAGCCTGCGCAGGAGCAAGGATCCCCTTAAACAGGGCAGGCTCTATACCGGCAAGGCCGTCGTATATTTCGTCATCGACAGCGCGAAATGCGAGGCCGCGCCCTGCACGGACGGATGGGAAAGCACCACGTTCATCAGGAAATCATTATAATCCGCCACGTCCGCCACGACGATCCGCAGCAGATAGTCCCACTCTCCGGACATGGAGAAGCATTCCACGATCTCCGCCCGCCCGTCGACAAATTGCTCGAAGGAGGCGCGGGCGTCACGGGCGTGGCTGCGCATCCGGATGTTGCAGAGCACGTTCACCTGCCGCTCGACGCTCGCGGGGTCGACGAGCCGCACCGCTTTCAGCAGCACGCCCGCCTGCTCCAGCGCCCTGATGCGCCGCCAGCAGGAGGCCGCCGACGCGCCCACCCGTTCGGCAAGGTCGGCATGGCTGATCGACGCATCGCCCTGCAACTGTTCGACGATCTTCCGGTCGATCCTGTCGAGTTGACGTTCCTGTTTCATGATCCGATCCTGATCGAAACCAGATTTCACGATTAACGCTTTTCATCTGAAGATTGAAACGTCTTTTGCGCGGAATCGTGAAATACTCCTCACCATGTCCCACATCCATGAGCGCCCACCCGAAGGCGCCGCCGCAGACTGGACGATCCCGCAGGACTGGAGCGCCTATACGCCCCAGGATCATGCCATGTGGGATACCCTCTTCGCGCGGCAGGCGGCGATGCTGCCGGGCCGGGTGGTGCCGGAGTTCATGGAAGGGCTCGACATCCTGCGCATGACGAAGCCCGGCATCCCGGACTTTACCGAACTGTCGGAGCGGCTGATGCGGCGCACCGGCTGGCAGGTGGTCGCGGTCCCCGGCCTCGTCCCCGACCGCGTTTTCTTCGAACATCTCGCCCATCGCCGTTTCGTCGCGGGGCGCTTCATCCGCACGCCCGAGCAGCTCGATTATCTGGAGGAGCCGGATGTCTTCCACGACGTGTTCGGCCATGTGCCGCTGCTCGCGCACCCGGTCTTCGCGGATTATATGCAGGCCTATGGCGAAGGCGGGCTGCGCGCGGAGCGGATGGGCGCGATCGAGCGGCTCGCGCGGCTTTACTGGTATACGGTGGAGTTCGGGCTGATCCGGCAGGGCGGGGACTTGCGGCTCTACGGCGCGGGCATCGTGTCGTCGCATGGGGAATCGATCTTCGCGCTGGACGATCCTTCGCCCAACCGGCTCGGCTTCGATCTCAGGCGGCTGATGCGGACGCGCTATCGCATCGACGATTATCAGCAGAGCTATTTCGTCATCGACAGTTTCGAGGATCTGCTGCGCCAGACCGTCGAGACGGACTTCGCGCCGCTCTACCGCGAGCTGGAGGGCACGGCCGATCTGGAAGCCGATGCCGTCCTTCCCGAAGACCGCATCTACACGCTGGGCACGAAAGAGAGGATCGCCCCATGACCGCCACGCAGGATAATCCGTCCGCAAACCCCCTGGGCCTCAACGGCTTCGAGTTCGTCGAGTTCACCTCGCCCGATCCGCAGGCCATGGCCGCGCAGTTCGAACAGCTCGGCTTCGTGCCGACGCACCGCCATCCCGCCAAGAACATCACCCGCTACAAGCAGGGGCGCATCAACCTGATGCTGAACCGCGACGATGCCGGGCGGGTGGCGGCCTTCCGGGGCGAGCATGGCCCTTCCGCCAGCGCCATGGCCTTCCGCGTGGCAGACCCGGAAGCGGCGATGCGCTGGGCGCTCGACCATGGTGCCAAGCCCACCGACGAGGACGATACCGTCATCCAGGGCATCGGCGGCTCCTATCTCTATTTCGTCAGGGACGGCGAAGACCTCTATGCCGACTGGGCGGAGTTTCCCGGCTGGCGCGAGGCGGAGGCGGAAAACAGCGTGGGCCTCGACCTGCTCGACCACCTCACGCACAATGTCCGGCGCGGGCAGATGCGGGTGTGGAGCGAATTCTACCGCACGCTCTTCCATTTCGAGGAGCAGAAATATTTCGACATCAAGGGACAGGCGACCGGGCTTTTCAGCCAGGCGATGATCGCCCCGGATCATGCGATCCGCATCCCCCTCAATGAAAGCCAGGACGACAAGAGCCAGATCGAGGAATTCATCCGCGAATATCATGGCGAAGGCATCCAGCACCTCGCCCTCACCACCCCCGACATCTATGCCACGGTGGAGAAGCTGCGCGCGCGCGGGGTGCGGCTGCAGGATACGATCGAGACCTATTATGAACTGGTCGACAAGCGCGTCCCCGGCCATGGCGAGGATCTGGAGCGGCTGAAGAAGAACCGCATCCTGATCGACGGCAGCGTGGAGACGGGCGAAGGCATATTGCTCCAGATCTTCACCGAACCGATGTTCGGGCCGATCTTCTTCGAGATCATCCAGCGCAAGGGCAATGAGGGCTTTGGCAACGGCAATTTCCAGGCGTTGTTCGAAAGCATCGAACTGGACCAGATAAGGCGTGGGGTGATTTCGGTGGACGCCTGAGCGGCTGGCTCTCCCTCCTCGTGCCGGATGGGCAATTTGAGTGGGGAGCAGACCCGTAAAATCCTCCCCTGCAAGGGGAGGTGGCAGGCCGAAGGTCTGACGGAGGGGTATCTTCCTTGTCGAGAGGGCGCCACACCCCTCCACCACCGCTTCGCGGCGGTCCCCCTCCCCTTGCAGGGGGGAGTTGAACGCCTTCTTCTGGCCGATTCACCGCGTAGGAACAGGCTCCGGCCCCGAATAATCGTAGAAGCCCTTGCCGGTCTTGCGGCCGTACCAGCCTGCCTCGACATATTTGACCAGCATCGGCGCGGGGCGGTATTTGGGGTCGCCGGTGGTCGAATGGAGCACCTTGCAAATCTCAAGGCAGGTATCCAGCCCCACGAAATCCGCCAGCGTCAGCGGACCCATCGGATGGTTGAGGCCAAGCTGGATCGCCGTGTCGATGTCCTTCACATTGGCGACGCCCTCGCCCAGCGCGAAGCAGGCTTCGTTGAGCATCGGCAGCAGGATGCGGTTGACGATGAAGCCCGGCGCGTCGAACGCATGGACCACCTGCTTGCCGAGCTTCACGGCATAGGCCTCGATCGCCGCCACGGTTTCAGGCGCGGTGGCGAGGCCGCGGATGATCTCGATCAGGGCCATGACCGGCACCGGATTGAAGAAATGCACGCCCACGAAGCGCGCGGCGTCGGGCGCCGCCTGCGCCAGCCGCGTGATCGGGATGGAGGAAGTGTTGGACGCCAGGATCGCGTCCGCGCCCAGTAGCGGCCCGACATTGCCGAAGATGGTGCGCTTGATGTCCTCCCGCTCGGTCGCCGCCTCGATCACCAGTTGCGCATCGGCCAGCGGAGCCACGTCGCCCACCGGCTTGATCCGGGCCAGCGCGGCGTCGGCGTCGGCCTGTGCGATCTTGCCCTTCTCGACGCCCTTCGCCAGCAGCTTCGCGATCCCGGCGACGCCCTTTTCCGCGCGGGCGAGGTCGATGTCGGACAGGATCACGTCATAGCCCGCCTGCGCTGAAACCTGCGCGATGCCTGCGCCCATCTGCCCGGCGCCGATGACGCCCACAGTGCGAATATCCGTCATGATTGCCTCAAATCCTTCCGCATGAATCAGCCTGTTGCCATTCCCCTAGAGCGTTTTCACATGAGTGAAAACGCTCCGGTCTTTCCATGCCGCATTTTCCCAGCCGTCGACCGTAAACGGTCGACTTGAAAATGCTCTAGCGCGAAGGAAGCGGGACGGACAGCCCCATGGCGCGGGCGGGACGGGGCGGCGGCGGCATTTTCCTGCTTTGCGCCGCCCGCCGATGATGGTTAAAGGCTGGACATGATTTCCGACGCGCCCGAAGCGCCTTCCCTGCCCGCGCCTGCGTCCGGCCGTTTCGCCGCTGGAGAGCATCGCTTTCCCCTGCGCGTCTATTTCGAGGATACGGACCTGTCGGGCCTCGTCTACCACGCCAATTATCTGCGCTACATGGAGCGCGCCCGGTCCGACATGCTGCGGATCGCGGGCATCGGCCAGCGGGCCGCGCTGGAGGAGGGCGAAGGCGTCTATGCCGTCACCGACCTGCATATCCGCTACCGCCGCCCCGCGCGCCTGGACGACGACCTGACCGTGGTGAGCCGCGTCGCGGACGTCAGCGCCGCGACCTGCTCCATTCATCAGACAGTCATGCGGGGCGAGGAAATATTGACGCAGGGCGATGTGTCCGTCGCCTTCCTGACGCCCCAGGGCCGCCCGCGCAGGCAGCCCAAGCCCTGGACCGACATTTTCAGCCGCCTGATGAGAGGGGAAGACATCCACCCATGAGCCTTGCCATGCCTGCCGTCGGCGCAATGGGCGCCGTTGCCGCCAACGCCACCATATCGCCGCTCCATCTGTTCCTTCAGGCCGACATCGTCGTGAAGGGGGTGATGATCGGCCTGCTGCTGGCCAGCATCTGGACCTGGGCGATGATCATCGGGTTCAGCTTCACCCTGCGAAGGGCGAGCAAGCAGAGCAGCGCCTTCGAAAGCGATTTCTGGAAGGCGGAGGATATCGACCGCTTCTACGAGGCGCGGGGCAAGGCGGAGTTCCCCGCCGCCAAGGTGATGGCGGCGGGCGTTTCCGAATGGCGCCGCTCCACCGCGCAGAAGGTGATCGACCGCGACGGAACGCGCGACCGGCTGCATACCGCGATGAACAGCACCATCGCGTCGGAAGTGGACCGGCTGTCGGATCGGCTGAACATCCTCGCCACCATCGGATCGGTCGCGCCTTTCGTGGGTCTGTTCGGCACGGTCTGGGGCATCATGCGCGCCTTCACCGCCATCGCGGCGGAGCAGCAGAGCAGCCTGGCCGTGGTCGCGCCGGGCATTGCGGAGGCTCTGTTCGCCACCGCCATCGGCCTGTTCGCGGCGATCCCGGCGGTCATCGCCTACAACCGTTTCAGCCATGGCATCAACCGGCTGGAAACCCGCCTGTCGCGTTTCGCGGACGGTTTCTATTCGACGCTGAGCCGTGAACTGGAGGCGCAGCGGTGAGACATGTCCCGGATGCTATTCTGAAAAGAGGAGCGCGCTGATGGCCATGTCCGGTCCATCCGGCCGCCGGGGGCGCGGGCGCGCGCCGATGGCGGACATCAATGTGACGCCACTGGTCGACGTCATGCTGGTGCTGCTCATCATCTTCATGGTGACCGCGCCGCTGCTGGTGACGGGCGTGCCGGTGAACCTGCCCGAAACCCGCGCCAAGGGGCTGGATCAGGACGCCAAGCCGACGGTCGTCTCCATCGACCGCGACGGCGGGCTCTATATCGACGAGACGCAGATCAGCGACGCCGACCTGCCGGGCCGCCTTGCCGAGATCATGTCCGCCCATGCGGGCCAGCCGGAGCCGCCGCAGATATTCCTGCGCGCGGACACGGCGCTCGATTACGGCCGGGTGATGCGGGTGATGGGCGAGCTGAACCGGGCGGGATTGAACAAGGTCGCGCTGGTCAGCACCGGCGCGGAGAATGGCGGCAACGCGCAGGCGGATGTCAGCGACGGTTCAGAATAGGGTTCATAGGTTCTAAAGGGATGGAGCGCGCGGAAAAAATCGGCCTGGGCGTCGCGACGGCGGGACATGTCCTGCTGTTCGGCCTGCTGTCGGCCGGTTTCCTGGCCACGCCCAATCCGCTGAAGCTCAATTCTCCGCCGATGGACGTGAGCCTGGTGGACGAGGTGGCGTTGCAATCGACCGCGCCGCGCATCTCGACCGAGCCGCCTCCGCCCAGCGAGGCGCCGGAAAAGGGCCCGACCGAGGACGCCGCTCCCGCGCCGGAGCCTGAACCCGCGCCTGCGCCCGAACCCACGCCCGCGCCGCCCAAGCCCGCGCCGACGCCTCCAACGCCCAAGCCCGCTCCGGCTCCCAAGCCTGCACCGCCCAAGAAGGACGTGCCCAAGGCCGCGCCCAAACCGAAGCCCGCGCCCGAAAAACCCGCGCCCGCCAAGGCGAAGCCCGCTCCGGCCAAGCCCAGCAAACCGGCGGCCGCCTCTTCCACGCCGAAAAAGAGCGATGCTCCGCCCAAGAAGGACGCGCCCGCCCGCGCGTCGGGCAGCGGCAAGGCGGACAAGCCCAAGGGGTCGCTGCTGGGGAACGACTTCCTCAAGGGCATCGATACGTCTTCCGAAACCCGGTCGCGTCCCAGCGCGCCCGCCGCCTCCGCCATGGGGCCGCAGCAGAAGGCGGCGCTCGACGCGGAACTGCGCCGCCAGTTGAAGCCGCACTGGCGCCCGCCTTCGGGCGCGGACGCGGATCAGTTGGTGACGCTGCTCGAAGTGCGGCTGGACAAGAATGGCCGGGTGATCGGCACGCCGGAGGTGATCGACCAGTTGGGCGTCACCGCCAGCAACCGCCCGCAGGCGCAGCTCCATGCCGAGCGCGCCATTCAGGCGGTGAAGCTGGCGTCGCCCTTCAAGAACCTGCCGCCCGAATATTATGAACAGTGGAAATGGCTGAAGCCACTCCGCTTTGACGCGAGGCTTAACCGATGATGACGACCCTGATGCGCCGCCTGAGCATAGCGGCGGCCACGCTGCTCGCTTTCACCGCCGCGCCCGCGCTGGCGCAGCTTTCGGTCGACGTGACCGGCGAGATCGAGAGCAATCTCAAGATCGCCGTGCCCGCGCTCCCCGCGCAGACCGAAGTGTCCACGCCCGCCGGTTCCTCCAGCGAACTGGGGCGCAAGATCGCCGAGGTGATCGCGTCGGACCTCAAAGGCTCCGGCCTGTTCGATCCTTCGGGTCCGGGCGGCCTGCCTGCCGTGACCTTTTCCGAAGTCACCTTCCCCCAATATGACAAATGGGGGGCGTGGCAGGCGCTGGTGCAGGGCTTCGTGCGCACCACGGGCGGAGAGGCGGACATCACGGTCGGCTGCTATCTCTACGACGTGGCGCTGAAGCAGGAACTGACGCGGCAGGGCTATGTCGTCGCGCCGCGTGACTGGCGGCGCGCCGCGCATAAATGCGCCGACGCCATCTATGCGCGCCTGTCGGGCGAAAGCCCCTTCTTCGACAGCCGCATCGCCTATATCGCGGAAAGCGGCCCCAAGGGGAACCGGACCAAGCGGCTCGCCATCATGGATTCGGACGGCGCGAACCACCGCTTCATCACCAACGGCCAGTCGATCGCGCTGACCCCGCGCTTCTCGCCCGATTACAAGTCCATCGTCTATGTGAGCTATCTGGGCAGCCGGGTGCGCATCTATATCTACGACATCGGCACGGGCAAGCAGCGGCTGGTGACGGAAAGCAACAACCCGACCTTCGCGCCGCGCTGGTCGCCCGATGGCCGCAACATCCTCTTTTCGATGGCGGTGGCGGGCAATACCGACATCTATCGCGTGTCGGCCAATGGCGGCACGCCGGTGCGGCTGACCAACACGCCGGGCATCGACGTGGGCGGCAGCTACTCTCCTGACGGGCGGCAGATCGTCTTTGAAAGCGACCGTTCGGGCGGGCAGCAGATCTATGTCATGAACGCCGACGGATCGGGCCAGCGCCGGATCAGCCATGGCGGGGGCCGCTATGCGACGCCCGAATGGAGCCCGCGCGGCGACCTCATCGCCTTCACCAAGATGTCGGGCGGCTTCAAGATCGCGGTGATGACGCCCAATGGCGACAATGAGCGCATCCTGACGAACGGCTGGCAGGACGAACAGCCGACATGGTCGCCCAACGGCCGCGTGCTGCAATTCTTCCGCACCACGGCGGGCCGTCAGGGCACCAGTCAGGTGTGGCAGGTCGACCTGACCGGGGTCAACGAACGCCGCATCCCGACGCCGCTCAGCGGGTCCGATCCGGCCTGGGGACCTTTGCTCCCCTGAGCAATTTTCTGTGGATAACGGAACTCAATCGTCTTGACAGCGTAACGAAGTTCACGAAGCATGGCGCCCTGACTTCACGGGCGGCAAAAAACGATCAAGGAGACCCCGATGAAACTATCCCGGCCCCTTTTGATGGCGACCGCCGTCGTCGCGCTCGCGGCTTGCTCCAAAAAGCCCCCGGCCGAGCTGCCCCCCGCCCCTGGCGGCGATACCGGCACGGCGACCGGCACCACCTCGGGCGGTCCCGTCAAGGGCAGCCAGGAGGATTTCATCGCTTCCGTTTCTTCCGACCGCATCTTCTTCGGCCTCGATCAATATGATGTCGATGCGGAGGATCAGGCGACGCTGCAAAGCCAGGCCGCGTGGCTGCAACAGAATCCCAATGTCCGCGTGACGATCGAGGGACATTGCGACGAGCGCGGCACCCGCGATTACAATATCGCGCTGGGCGAACGCCGCGCCAATGCCGCGAAAAATTACCTTGCCTCGCTGGGCATCGATCCCGGCCGCATCACGACCGTCAGCTATGGCAAGGAACGCCCCGCCGCGCTGGGTTCGGACGAATCCGCATGGGCGCAAAATCGCCGGGCGGTCACTGTCACCGTTCAATATTGAAGCCTTTGGGTCGCACCTTAGCTTCAGGCCCGCCGGTCATCGGACCGGCGGGCTTTTTCTTGGGTGATGGCTCGCAGACACGCACCCTCCGTTCGCCCTGAGCCTGTCGAGCCGAAGGCCGGTGAAGCCAACGGCTACACTTCTTCCTTAAGCGCAGTGCTTTAAGAAGGAAGAGCAGGGTTTCGACAAGGCTCTCCTGAGCGAAGTCGAAGGGCTCGGCCCGAACGGATGCTGCATGTCCCGAAACCCGCCATCGCGAGGTCGTGGTTTTGCAAACTCTACAACCGCCCAATAAAAAGGGCGGCGCAAATCCCTCACGCCGCCCCTCAAAGCCGTTCCCGATAAACCCTCAGAACGGCACTTCGTCGTCCAGATCATTGTCGAAATTCGGCCCGCCCGCGCTGCCGCGTCCGCTGCCCTGCGAACGGCCGCCGCCGCCGCTGCCGCCGCCGAAATTCCCGCCGCCGCTGAAATCGTCATAGTCGCCGCCGCCAAAACCGCTCGATCCGCCCGACCAGTCGCCGCCGCCCGACGAACGGCCTCCACCGCCGCCCTGACCGCCGCCGCCCGGCGCGCCGTCCAGCATGGTCAGCACCGCGCCCGGCCCTTGCAACACCACTTCGGTGGTGTAGCGGTCGTTGCCCGACTGGTCCTGCCATTTGCGGGTACGAAGCTGCCCCTCGACATAGACCTTCGAACCCTTGCGCAGATAGCGTTCGGCCACTCCCGCCAGCCCTTCGCCGAAAATCGCCACATTATGCCATTCGGTGCGCTCCTTGCGCTCGCCGGTCATGCGGTCCTTCCAGTTTTCGGACGTGGCGATGCGGATGTTGCACACCTTGCCGCCGCTCTGGAAGCTGCGGACTTCCGGGTCCGCGCCCAGATTGCCGACCAGAATGACCTTGTTCACCGAGCCCGCCATGATCCCTCCAAAGCGTCCAAAGCCGCCCTTATAGAGCGCGGCGCGTCAGGGTAAAGAAGCGATCTAGCTCAGGCCGAAAGCGGTCGCCGTCCAATAGGTCGCCCCGGCCGCCAGATAGGCCAGCACGAACAGATAGCCGACCATGAACATCGGCCATTTCCACCCGTTGGTTTCCCGCTTCGTCACCGCGATGGTGGAGATGCATTGGGGGGCAAATACAAACCACGCAAGGAAGGCCAGCGCCGTCGGCAGCGGCCAGTTATTCTTCAACCGCTCACCCAGACTCTGCTCCAGCTTCGCCTCGTCGTCGCCCGCGTCGATGGAATAGACCGTCGCCAGCGCCGACACCGCCACTTCCCGCGCCGCCATGGCGGGGATCAGCGCCAGCGATATGTCGCGGTTGAAGCCCACCGGCTCCAGCACGACGTTGAGGCCGCCCGCGATCCGGCCGGCGATGCTGTGGTCGACCTGGCTGGCCGGATTGCCGTCCGGCACGCGCGGGAAGCTCAACAGCACCCACAGGATGACGGTGGACGCGAAGATGATCGTCCCCGCACGCTTCAGGAAGATGACCGCCCGCTGCCACAGCCCCAGCACGATGTCCTGCCAGCGCGGCCATTGATATTTCGGCATCTCCATCAGGAATCCGCCGCTCTTCCCCTTGGTGACGGTCATGCGCAGCGCCAGCGCCACCAGCATCGCTCCCACGATCCCCGCCACATAGAGGATGAACAGCACCAGCCCCTGCAGGCCGATGCCCCAGCCCACGTCGCGCGCCGGGATGAACGCGCCGATGATGACCGCATAGACCGGCAGCCGCGCCGAACAGGTCATCAGCGGCGCGATGAGGATGGTCGTCAGCCGGTCCTTGGGATCGGATATGGTGCGCGTCGCCATGATCCCCGGCACCGCGCAGGCGAAGGAGGAGAGGAGCGGGATGAAGGCCCGCCCCGACAGCCCGACTTTCTCCATCAGCCCGTCCATCAGAAAGGCGGCGCGGACCATATAGCCGGTCGCCTCCAGCATCAGGATGAAGAAGAACAGGATCAGGATCTGCGGCAGGAACACCACCACCGATCCGACGCCGTTGATGACCCCGTCCACCAGGAAGGAGCGCAATATGCCGCTCGGCAAGGCGTCGGTGACGGCGTTGCTGATGCTTTCCGCCAGCCCCTCGATCATCGCGATGGGCGCTTCGGACCAGGCATAGACGGCCTGGAACATGACGAACATCAGCCCCAGCAGCAGCAGCAGACCGAACACCGGATGCAGCGCCACCCGGTCCACCGCCGCCGTCCATCGCCGCGAAGCCGTTTCCCGCACGATGGCCGCCCGCGCGATCCGCCGCGCCTCGCTCCGCAGCGTGTCGAAATCCCGCTCGAGGGAAACAGGGCGCGGCTTCGCCGCCCCCCCGTCGATCAGGCTTTCCAGATCCTTGCGCAGATGATCGAGGCCGCGCTTGCGCACCGCGACGGTCGGAATGACCGGCACGCCCAGTTCCCGCGACAGCACCGCCGCGTCCAGTTCCAGCCCGTCCCGCGTCGCCAGATCGACCATGTTGAGCGCCACGACCGTGGGCAGCTCCAGCGCGATCAGCTCCAGCGCGAACCGCAGATGATTGTCGAGATTGGAGGCGTCCACGACCACCACCAGCGCGTCGGGCCGTTTCTCGCCATCCTGCTTGCCCAGCACGACGTCGCGCGTCACCTGCTCGTCGGGACTGCCGGGCGAAAGGCTGTAGGTGCCCGGCAGGTCGACCAGTTCCACCGGCCGCCCGTCTGACAGCGACAACCGTCCGGACTTGCGCTCCACGGTGACGCCCGGATAATTGCCCAGCTTCTGCCGCGCGCCGGTGAGCGCATTGAACAGCGCGCTTTTCCCGGCATTGGGATTGCCGACCAGCGCGACCAGAGGCAGGGCGCTCATGCGGCCTCTCCCTCAGGCCCGGTTCGGACGGTGATCGCCTCCGCATGGCTGCGGCGCATCGCGATGGTCATGCGCCCGACTTTGCAGGCAAGGGGGCCGCGCCCGAAAATGCCGCCATGGTTCATCGCCTCGACGCTGGCCCCTTCGCACAGGCCGAACTCGCGCAGGCGTTGCCCCTCCGTTTCGGAAAGGGCGTTCCAGTCGATGGCGTCCACATAGGCAGGCTGTCGCAGCGGCAATTCGGTCAGGCGCAAGGAAGGGCACTCGTTCAACGGCGTTTTGCGAGTGACTATCAATTACCGCTGAACAAGGCCAGCCCGAATTGGATGCCTGCGGATTGCCGGCCATGGAGTTCGCAAATCGAACGGTGGTTTTTGGGTGGGAGGCGGACGGTCCGCTTCGAACATGCATCATGCTCCTTCCTTCGCAGGAGCATGTCTCGCTTAACGGCAAAGTCTGGCAGAAACCCGTTCCCAATCCCGCTCCCTATAAAAACATTCCGCCCTTCATGATCCGCCGCACGCGTCCTTGCACCGGCACCTTGTCGAAGGGCGTATTGCCCGCCTGCGCGGCCATCTTGCCCGAATCGACGATCCAGGGCGCGTCGGGATCGACGAAGATCAGGTCCGCCGCGCTCCCCTGCGCGAAGCTCCCCGCGCGCACGCCCAATATCCGCGCCGGATTGGCGCTGAGCAGCGTCATGAGCCGATTGATCGACACCAGCCCCTCGCGCACCAGATTGAGCGATAGCGCCAGCAGCGTCTCCGCGCCTGCCATCCCTGGCGCGGCGTCGGCGAAGGGCAGGCGCTTGTCCTCCGGTCCGCGCGGATCGTGGCTGGAGGTGATGACGTCCACGGTTCCGTCGCGCACGGCCTCCAGCGCCGCCTTGCGATCCTCTTCTGCCCTGAGCGGCGGGGACAACCGCGCGAAGGTGCGGAAATCCGTCACTGCCTGATCGTTGAGGAAGAGGTAAGCGGGGCTGATCCCGCACGTCACCTTCAGCCCTTCAGCCTTCGCCGCGCGGATGAGGTCGAAGGCCGCCTTCGTCGTCACCAGCCGGAAATGCACCGCCGCCCCGGTCTCGCGCGCCAGCATGATGTCGCGCGCCACCGCCATCGCTTCCGCGCAGGCGGGCGCGTGGGGGAGGCCGAGGCGCGTCGCCGTCTCTCCGCTGGTCGCCACGGCCTTGCCCGCAAGCCCGCTATCCTCGGCATGGGTGATCACCGTGAGCCCCAGCCCGGAGGCATAGGAGAGGACGCGCAGCATGACGCCAGAATCCGCAATCCACTGCCGCCCGGTGCCTACGGCCTTCGCGCCCGCGGCCTGCATCATGCCGATCTCGGCCAGTTCCGCGCCCTTGAGGCCGCGCGTCGCCGCCGCGATGGGGTGAACCCAGAAATCGGGCTTGCCCGCCCGCGTCGCCTGCCGGATGAGGCCCACATCGTCGAGCGGAGATGACTGGTCCGGCATCAGCGCCGCCCGCGTGATCCCGCCGAAATGGAAAGCGGGCTTGTCCGTCGCGAACACGCCCAGGTCGACAAGCCCCGGAGCCACTACCAGCCCCCCGGCGTCCACTCTCTCCGCATCGTCCGGCACGGCGGTCTCGCCCGCCGCGACGATCCGGTCGCCCTCGATCAGGATCGTGCCGGAGGCAAGCGCGGACCCTGCCGGATCGGCCAGCTTCCCGTTGACGATGGCCAGCCTGCTCATGCCCATCCCTCCACACCGCGCGCGCTTCGCGTCAGCACGTCGAGGCAGGCCATCCGTACCGCCACGCCCATCTCCACCTGCTCGGTGATCGCGGAGCGGTCCGGGTCGTCCGCCACGTTGCTGGAAATCTCGACGCCCCGGTTCATCGGTCCCGGATGCATCACCAGCGCGTCGGGTCTGGCGATGGCCAGCCGCTCCGGCGTCAGCCCATAGAGCATATGATATTCGCGCGGGGAGGGGATGAAGGCCCCGTCCATCCGCTCATTCTGGAGCCGCAGCATCATCACCACGTCCGCCCCGTCCAGCCCCTCGTCCATCCTGTGATAGGGCGTCGCGCCCAGCATCTCCACCTCCGGCGGCATCAGCGTCGGCGGCGCCACCGCGCGCACCTGCGCCCCCAGCGCGGCGAGGCTCAGCATGTTCGACCGCGCCACCCGGCTATGCAGCACGTCGCCGCAGATCGCGACGATCAGCCCTTCGAACCCGCCCTTGCGCCGCCGGATGGTGAGCGCGTCGAGCAATGCCTGCGTCGGATGCTGGTGCCACCCGTCGCCCGCGTTCAGCACCGCGCAGTCCACCTTGTCCGCGATCAGCGCCACAGCGCCCGAACTCGCATGGCGGATCACCAGCACATCGGCGGCCATGGCATTGAGCGTCATGGCGGTGTCGATCAGCGTCTCGCCCTTCTTCACGCTGGACTGGCCCGCATGCATGTTGACCACGTCCGCGCCCAGCCGCTTGCCCGCGATCTCGAACGACAGCAGCGTGCGCGTCGAATTCTCGAAAAAGGCGTTGATCTGCGTCATGCCCGCCAGCCGGTCGTCATGCTTGCGTGCGTTGCCGCGATTGGCCTTGGCCCATTGCTCGGCCTCGTCCAGCAGGAAGCGGATTTCCCACGGCTTCAGGTCCGCGATGGACAGCAGATGCCGATGCGGAAACAGCGCCCGGCCGGTCAGCTCAGGCGGTGTGGAAGGAACGGTGATGTCGGGCATGAACCGACCCTTTAGGCGAGGGGGCATGAGAGGGCAAGGCGCTCCATGGGCTCCCATCCTTTGGCGCATCGCCAGTTCGCGCCCTATATATCGAACGATCCATGTCTGCGACAAAGATAAGCGAAGCATGCGAAGTGCTACCCCTTGACTTGTCTGGCACAGATGTGAGTTCTGTGCGCCGGATCGGGAAGCGCTTGCCGCTTCCGCCGCTTATTGAGGATAGTTGAAGATGAAGAATCCTGTGATTGTCGACGCGCTTCGCAGCCCGATGGGACGGGCGCGGTCCAATGGCGCTCTTGCGGAAGTCCATGCGGTTGAATTGCTGTCGCAGGTTCTTGGCGCGCTGATCGAGCGGAACGGGATCGATCCGGGTCTGGTGGACGATGTGCTGTGCGGATGCGTGACGCAATATGGAGAGCAGGGCGCGACGCCCGGCCGGATGGCGTGGCTGGCGGCGGGCTTTCCTGAACATGTGCCCTCCACGACGATCGACCGCCGGTGCGGATCGAGCCAGCAGGCCATCCATTTCGCGGCGCATGGCGTGCAGGCGGGCGCCTATGACATCGCGATTGCCTGCGGCATTGAATCGATGAGCCGCATTCCCATGGGAGCGGCGCGCGCGGGGCAGGATTTCCATGGGCCTTCGGTCACGGCCCGCTATGCGCCGGGGCTGGTGTCGCAGGGCATCTCCGCCGATCTGGTGGCGCACCGCTGGTCGCTGACGCGCCGCGAACTGGACGAATATGCGACGCAGTCCCATCGCCGGGCGCAGGCCACGGTGGAGGCGGGCGGCTTCGACCGGGAGATCGTGGGGATCAGGACGCCTTCGGGCACAATGGTGGAACGGGACGAAACGATCCGCCCGACGACCACCGTCGAGGGATTGGCGGAGTTGCAGCCGGTCTTCCGCACGGACGAGGCTGCGGCGCGCTTCCCCGATCTGGCGTGGCAGACCACGGCGGGCAATTCGTCGCAGATGACGGATGGCGCTTCGGCGCTGCTCATCATGTCGGAAGAGGCGGCTGCGCGCCTTGGCCTCAAGCCGCGCGCCCGCTTCGTCGCCTTCGACGTGCGCGGCGACAGTCCGCTGGAAATGCTGACCGCGCCCATCCCGACCACGCGGCGGGTGTTGGAGAAGGCGGGCCTTTCCATCGCCGACATCGACCATTTCGAGATCAACGAGGCATTCGCGTCCGTGCCTTTGGCATGGCAGCGGGAGATGGGGGCTTCGATGGAACGGCTGAACCCGCGGGGCGGAGCGATCGCCCTTGGTCATCCGCTGGGCGCATCGGGCGCGCGGCTCATGACCACGATGCTGCATGCGCTGGAGGATAATGGCGGGCGCTATGGCCTCCAGTCCATGTGCGAAGCAGGCGGCATGGCCAATGCCACCATCATCGAACGGATCGACGGTTGACCGGAGCCGACAGCCAAACGGACACCGGCAGAAAAGGACGGGACGGATTCGACTGGCTGATATGAGCGCAGTCGTGACGGGCGAGGCCAGCGGATCTGGCTTCGCCCGCGCCCAACGATGGCCAAGCCAAGGCGGAAAATGTGGGTTTCGTATCGGCCGATGGGCTTGGCATGGCTTCGCCCCGGGGAAGGGCGCGATCAAGCTGCTACTGTCGGGGTTCGGCTGTTCCGGCGACGCAAAGACGATGGCTGGGGCGGCAGGATTCGAACCTGCGCATGGCGGTACCAAAAACCGCTGCCTTACCGCTTGGCTACGCCCCATCGGATCGCCGGAGATGGCTGACGCGGACCGCATATAACGTCTGATCCGCGAAAGGAAAGCCTAGTCATCGCGATCATTGCGCGGCAATATGACAGGATCGAACCAGCCGGGGGATATCGCTGGCCATGCCCGCCAACAACAGCCTGACCGCATCGCAGATTTCCCCGGCGTCCCCGCTTTTCCTGCGCGAGGATGAGATACGGCGCGGCATCGAAATGCTCTATTTCGGTTATTCCGCGCTGACGCGATCCATCGATGAAGGGTTGGCGGCACAGGGGTTGGGGCGCGCGCACCATCGGGCGCTTTATTTCATTTCCCGCCAGCCCGACCTCACGGTCAAGGATCTGCTTCGGCTTCTGGCGATCACGAAACAGTCGCTCGGACGCGTGCTCAACGATCTGGTCGAGCGTGGATATATAGAGACGCGGCAAGGAGCGAATGACCGGCGGCAAAAGCTGCTGCGGCTCAGCCCGGCGGGCACCGCGCTGGAAGCGGAACTGTTCCGCGCCCTGCGGGAGAAGATGGCGGCCGCTTACGCGCAGGCTGGGCAGGGGTCGGTCACCGGCTTCTGGCGCGTGCTGGAGGGACTGATCCCGGATGAGGACAAGTCCATGGTTCTGGGTTTGCGAAGCCGCTGAGCCTTTCCGCGCGCAACCTTCTGGCGGCTGATGCGCTTATTCCCGGTTCACAGGTGAAACGAGGGAGCGATCATGAGGAAATCCTTTCTGGCGGGCGCCGCCATTCTGTCTGCGGCGGGCTTGTCGGCCTGTTCGGAAAAGGCGCAGGACAGTCTGGAGAATAGCGGTTCGGTGATCGGGAATGACATCAGCGGCTCCATGCAAAGCGCCGGCGACCGGATCGACAATGGGCTGGACCGGGCGGGGCAGGCCATCGATGAAAGCTCCCATAAGATCGGCGCGGCGGCTGACAATGCCGCCCGCGACGCGCGCCGCGAGGCCGGAGAGGCCAAACGCGACATCGGCGAATCGCTCGAAAAAGCGGGCAATGATTTGAAGAAGTGACCGTCAGGCCGGTCGGCGGAAGACGGGAGGCCGCTTTTCGAAAAAGGCCGTGAAAGCCTCTTGCGCTTCGGCGGATTGCATCGCTTCCATGAACAGGCGGCCTTCTTCTTCGATGCGGGCGTAAAGTTCGCCGGGATCGCCTTTCAGCAGGCGGCGGGTCGCCGCGAGGGCCTGAGGCGGTTTTGCCGTCAAGGCGAGCGCCTTTTTCCGCGCATGGTCCAGCAAGGCATCATTCGGGACGATGGCGCTGACCAGACCCGCCCGGTCCGCCGCTTCGGCGTCCATGGGTTCGCCCAGCAGGAGCATGGCGGCCGCCTTGGCATGGCCCATGATCGCGGGAGCCAGCAGGCTGGAGCCCGCTTCGGGCACGATCCCCAGATTGACGAAAGGCATGATGAAGCGGGCGTCGGGCGCGGCGTAGATCAGGTCGCAATGAAACAGCATGGTGGTGCCGACGCCCACCGCCAGGCCTTGCACCGCCGCGACAATGGGCTTGTCGAAGGCCGCGATGGCGCGGATGAACGCGAAGGCGGCTTCGCCGCCCTGCGGGCCCGCCATGAAATCCTTGAGGTCGTTTCCGGCGCAGAAATCGCTTCCCTTTCCGGCGATCAGCACCGCGCCGATATCGTTGCGGCGGGAGGCGTCGGCCAGCGCGGCGGTCATGGCGCGATACATGGCGGCGGTGAGCGCGTTCTTCTTGTCGGGGCGGTCGATGTGGATTTCGATGACGCCTTCCCGTTCGACCAGATTTATGCCTTCGCTCACGATCCTGCTCCCTGAAACGGCCAAGCCGGACTGTTGGCCGATGATGAAGGCTGCGTCTATCCTTTGCCGCCTCTTTTCAGCACATAGGCTGCATGAGTCGGCTGAGATTGATCCTGGACCCCTTCCTACTGCTGCTGATCGCCATGGTGGTGCTGGCGTCGCTGGCCCCGGCGCATGGGCGCGGCGCGCGGGTGGTGGACGTGGCGGCGGATGTAGGCATCGTGCTGCTTTTCTTCCTCCATGGCGCGAAGCTGTCGCGGGAGGCGATCTGGAACGGGGCGCGGGCCTGGAAGCTGCATCTGGCGACGCTGGGGACGACCTTCGCCGCCTTTCCGCTGCTGGGGCTGGCGGCGCAGCAGATCGGGGCGCTGCCCGCGACGATGCGGGCGGGGCTGCTGTTCCTGACGCTGCTGCCTTCGACGGTGCAGTCGTCCATTGCCTTCACCGCCATCGCGCGGGGCAATGTGGCGGCGGCGGTGGTGAGCGCGTCCTTTTCGAACCTGCTCGGCATTTTCCTGACCCCGGTGCTGGTCGCGCTGCTGATGGGGAGCGGAGGGACGGCGGGGACGATCTCGCTCCATTCGATTGAGGGGATCGTGCTGCAATTGCTGTTGCCCTTTGTCGTGGGGCATTTGCTGCGGCCGTGGATCGGGGGCTTTGTCGGGCGGCACCGGACGATGCTGGGTCGGGTGGACCGGACGTCGATCCTGCTGATCGTCTATTCCGCTTTCAGCGCGGCGGTGGTGGAGGGGCTGTGGCACAAGGTGTCGCGGGCCGAACTGGCGCTGCTGGCGGGCGTGTGCGTCGCGATGCTGATCGTCGTGCTGCTGTTCACATGGGCGCTCGGAAGGGCGCTGGGCTTTGCGCGGGAGGATGCGATCGTGCTGCAATTCTGCGGGTCGAAGAAGAGCCTGGCGTCGGGCGTGCCGATCGCGGGGGTGCTGTTCCCGGCGAGCGTGGTGGGGCCGCTGATCCTGCCGTTGATGCTGTTCCATCAGATACAGCTCATCGCCTGCGCCTTGCTGGCGCGGCATTATGGGGCGCAGGGGGAGCGGGACGAAAGCGAGGGTGAGATAGCGAAGTGAACGGAGTTTCGGATTTTTTCGTTACGGTATCGTAATTAGATTTCGAGGAAGCCCGTTGCCTTCGCCTGTCCCCTATGGCGGGGGCAGAGGGATGGTTCCCCATGCATTATAGCCGTTTCGTTGGCGACAGTCCGGCGAAGGGCGCGAGGTCATGACGGAGGGGGCGAGCGGATACAGTGTCCGCGCATCCCTTTTCATCGCGGGGTTCCGCGCCGATTAGGGAGACGATGCATGACAGGATACAGGAAATTTTTGTGCGGCGCGGCCAGCGTTCTGGCGCTGATGACCGTCAGCCCGGCCATCGCGAAGGAAGGGCCGGGGACGGTCGGCAAGAGCATGCCGATGGCCGCGCCCGGACCGGAGATCACCGGACTGGAACGGCTGCTGGCGATGGAGGAGATGAAGAATCTCCGCGCGACCTTCTGCCGGTCGCTCGACAGCCATGACTGGGATCTGCTGCGCACGACGATCAGCGACGATTTCGAGATGTATTTCGCGCAGACCAAGGGACCGGACGGCCCCGACGTGCGCCCGCCCATCGAGGTGAGCGGCGTCACCGACTATATGGCGTGGCTCAGGAAATATCTGACGGGCCATTCGATCCATATCTGCACCATGCCGCAGTTCCAGTTCGTCACGAAGGACCGGGCGCGGGCGTTGTGGTTCATCCAGGGCTATGGCGACATCGGCGACATGTCGGGCATGGGCTTCGAACGGATCATCGAAGACTATGTGAAGGTCAACGGCAAGTGGCTCATCAAGAAAGCCGACGGCCGCGTCGAAGCTCTGGCCATGTTCCCGAAAAACTGAACCGGGACCGGCCCGCTCCGGAAAGGAGCGGGCCGATCGTCCGCGCGATGCGGGCGGATAAGGGAGAAGATGCATGAGAGGATATAGGAAAATCCTGTGGGCGGCCGCGGGCGTGGCGGCGCTGTTTTCCGGCGCGGCCATGGCGGCGGACGCACAGGCGGACAAGGCGGATGCGCGCGAAGCCGCGCCGGGGCCGGAACTGACCGGCGTGGACCGGCTGCTGGCGATGGAGGAGATCAAGAATGCCCGCCTGACCTTCTGCCGCGCGCTGGACGCCCATGACTGGCCAGCGCTGCGGTCGGTCATCACCGACGATTTCAAGCAATATTTCGCGCAGACCGACGGCCCCGGCGGGCCGAATGTGCGCCCGCCCATCGTCACCACCGGCGGGGATGTCTATGTCGATTTCGTCAAGAAATTCCTGACGGGCCATTCGATCCATATCTGCACCATGCCGCAGTTCGAATATATCACGAAGGACCGGGCGAAAGCCCTGTGGTTCATCAACGGCTATGGCGACATCGGCGATATGCCGGGCTTGGGCTATGAACGGCTGATCGAGCATTATGTGAAGGTCAACGGCAAATGGCTGGCCCAAAGCGTCGATGCACGGGTCGAGGCGCTGGTGAAGTTCCCCAAGGAACAGAAATAAGCGGTGTGGGGGGCGGCATCCGTTTTCTCTTCTCCTGAAGGGGCAAGGATATGAAGCCCTGCCTTACGCGGTGAGGTCAGGTGCGGTTGGGTGAGGGGTGAGGCGCTATCGAAGATTGCGTCCCCCTCACCCGGCTAATGACCAAGAATGGCCCGCTGCCTATTCATATCGATGGTTGGTTTTGATCGGGAGCGGACCATGTACGCAGGTGGTTCCGCTTTGGCGCATGATGTTCTAAGCCGCCTTTCATATCTTTCGGCTTTCGACGTTCAGGACCAGCATCCCATGTTCACCGGCATCATCACCGACATCGGCACCATCCGCTCGAGCGAGCAGCGCGGCGACCTGCGCCTTGTGATCGAAAGCGGCTATGACATGGACGGCGTGGCGATCGGCGCGTCCATCGCCTGTTCGGGGGCCTGCCTGACGGTGGTGGAGAAGGGGCCGGGCTGGTTCGCCGCCGATCTTTCCGCCGAAACGGTGGCGCGCACCGCGCCGGGGTTGTGGCGGCAGGGCGGCAAGCTCAATCTGGAGCGGGCGCTCAAGGTCGGGGACGAACTGGGCGGGCATATCGTGACGGGCCATGTGGACGGCATCGGCACACTGGTGTCGGCGACGCCCGAGGGCGACTCCATCCGTCTCGTCATCCGCGCGCCCGCCGACCTCGCGCCCGCGCTCGCGGCCAAGGGGTCGATCACGGTGGACGGCATCTCGCTGACCGTGAACAGCGTGGAGGATCAGCCGGACGGGTCGGTGCATTTCGGGCTCAACATCATCCCGCACACGGCGGCGGCCACGACGCTGGAAGAACTGCCGGAAGGGCGCGCCTTCAATCTGGAGATCGATGTGCTGGCCCGCTATCTCGACCGGATGCAGAGCCTTCGCAATCGCGCAATGTGATTTTTTCTTGCAACGATCACATTAGAGTGTGAATGTCGTCCCATGTCCCGTTCCGGGCAAGGAGTCGCTTCACATGTCCGCCGCACTGATCGATACGCTTCGTTCCCTCGTCACCGACGGGGGCATGTCCCGTTCGGGCCTCGCCCGCGCCGCCGGTCTTCATGCCAACAGCCTGCGCCGCCTGGGGGAAACGGACTGGAATCCCACCGCCGAGACGCTGGGCAAGCTGGAAAACTATCTCCAGCGGCGCGAAGGCGGCACGGCCCTCGCGAGTCCCGAGGAGATCATCAACGAAGCGCGCAACGGCCGCATGTTCATCCTGGTCGATGACGAGGACCGGGAGAATGAAGGCGACCTTGTCATCCCCGCGCAGATGGCGACGCCGGACGCGATCAATTTCATGGCGACGCATGGGCGCGGCCTCATCTGCCTGGCGCTCACCAAGGACCGGGTGAACGAGCTGGGCCTCGACCTCATGAGCCGCAACAACGGGACGCGGCACGAAACGGCCTTCACCGTATCGATCGAGGCGCGCGAGGGCGTCACCACCGGCATCAGCGCCGCCGATCGCGCCCGCACCGTTTCCGTGGCCATCGACGGATCGAAGGGCCGCGACGACATCGTGACGCCGGGCCATGTCTTTCCGCTGGTCGCGCGCGACGGCGGGGTTCTGGTCCGCACCGGCCATACCGAGGCGGCGGTGGACGTGGCGCGGCTGGCGGGGCTCAATCCCTCCGGCGTCATCTGCGAGGTGATGAAGGATGACGGCAGCATGGCGCGGCTCGACGACCTCATCCCCTTCGCGCAGAAGCACGGGATGAAGATCGGCACGATCCGCGACCTGATCGCCTATCGCCGCCGCCACGACCATATGGTCGAGCGGCGGACGGAAACGACCTTCACCAGCCAGTGGGGCGGCGACTGGAAAGCGATCAGCTTCTACAACAAGGCGACCCAGACCGATCAGCTCGTGCTGCAGAAGGGGCATATCGTGCCCGACCAGCCCACGCTGGTCCGCATGCACCAGATGTCGATGCTGGACGACGTCTATGGCGCCATCGGCCAGCGCAACGGCCTTCTTTCGCGGTCGATGGAGATCATCGGAGAAGAAGGCGCGGGCATTATCGTCGTCCTCACCATCCGGGGCAGCACGTCGGAACTCGTCACCCGCTTCCTCGATCACCATGCGGGCAAGACGCGGCCGGGCATGGACGAGCTGCGCGACTATGGCGTGGGCGCGCAGATCCTGGCGGAACTGGGCGTGCATGACATGGTGCTGCTGACCAACAGCAACCGCAGCCTGATCGCGCTGGACGGCTATGATCTGGCGGTCGTCGACCAGCGGCCCATCGACCTTCGGAAAGGAAATTGAGAATGGCGAAGTTCCTGATCGTCGAAGCGCGTTTCTACGACCATCTCAACGACCTGCTGATCGAAGGCGCGGGCGCGGCGCTGGAGGAAGCGGGGCATAAATATGACGTCGTCACCGTGCCGGGCGCGCTGGAGATTCCCGGCGCCATCGCGCTGGCGGCGGAAAGCGGGCGCTATGACGGCTTCGTCGGGATCGGCGTGGTGATCCGCGGCGAGACCTATCATTTCGAGGTGGTGTCGAACGAAAGCGCGCGCGGGCTGATGGCGCTCAGCATGGACGGCATCGCCATCGGCAACGGCATATTGACGGTCGAGAATGAAGCGCAGGCCCTGACCCGCGCCCGCCGCACCGAAAAGGACAAGGGCGGCGAGGCGGCGAAGGCCGCCATCGCCATGCTCCAGCTGCGCGAGCGGTTCGGCGGCTGAACCCCTGTCCCTGGAAGCCGCATTTTCCGGGTCGTCAGGCGATCCGTCCTAGGCGGCTTCTTCCAGCGCGGGATAGTCGACATAGCCTTCCGGACCGCCGCTGTAGAAGGTCGCCATGTCCCACGCGTTGAGCGGCGCGTCCCGGCGCAGGCGCAGCGGCAGGTCGGGATTGGCGATGAAGGGACGGCCGAAGCTGATGGCGTCGGCCAGCCCGCTGTCGAGATCGGCCTGCGCCCGCGCCGCGTCATAATCGCTGTTGAGCACCAGCGGCCCGGAGAAATGCCGGCGGATGAGCGGCGACTGGCGCGGCACGTCGCTGCTGCCATAGGTGCCGGCCGCGCCGAGTTCGCGCAGTTCGAGGAAGGCGATGCCGATCCGGTCGAGCGCCTGCGCCGCGGCGGGGAACAGGCTGGCGGGATCGCTGTCGTCCGTGCCCTGCGTCTCGCCATTGGGGGAGAGGCGGACGGAGGTGCGGTCCGCGCCGACCGCGCCCGCGACGCTTTCCGTCACTTCGCGCAGCAGGCGGACGCGGTTCTCCACGCTGCCGCCATAATCGTCGTCCCGGTGGTTGACGCCGTCGCGGAGGAACTGGTCGATCAGATAGCCGTTGGCGGCGTGGATCTGCACCCCGTCGAAACCGGCGGCGATGGCGTTGCGGGCGGCTTCCGCATAGCTGTCGAGCAGGGCGGGGATTTCATCGACCCGCAGCGCGCGGGGCGTCTCATAGGGCTGCTTGCCCTCGTTGGTGTGGGCATGGCCGGGCGCGGCGATGGGGCTGGAGGAGACGGGCTGCGCGCCCGCCATGCTGGAATGGACGAGGCGGCCCATATGCCAGAGCTGGGCGACGATCCGTCCGTCCGCCTTGTGGACCGCCGCGGTCACGGGCTTCCATGCCTCGACCTGCTGCGCGGTCCAGAGGCCCGGCGCGTGGGGCCAGCCCAGTCCTTGCCGCGAAATGCCTGTCGCCTCGCTGATGATCAGCCCCGCCCCGGCGCGCTGGGCATAATAGTCCGCCATGATCGGCGTCGGCACATGATCGCGCGTGGCGCGGGCGCGGGTGAGCGGCGCCATCAATATGCGGTTGGGCGCGGCGATGGCGCCAAGCTGGATCGGATCGAACAGGGTCGGCATGAATATTCCCTTCCTAAAAGTTTCAATTTGAAACGGGACATATGACCCGAAGCCAGCTAGGGAGCCGCCATGGCGAGTTCAATCCCCCTCACGCAAAAGTCTATACCTCCTGTTGCCTTCCCCGCGCTTGTCCTGGCAAATATTTTTCTGGCGATGGGCCCGGTTCTGGTCCGGTTGAGCGATGTGGGGCCGATCGCGGCGGCTTTCTGGCGGCTGGCGCTGGCCATTCCCTTTCTCTTCCTGCTCGCGCTTCCGCGCCTGCGCGCCGCGTCGCTGGACCGGCGGCAATGGGGCCTGATGGTCCTGGCGGGCCTGTTCTTCGCCGCCGATCTGGCCACATGGCATGCGGGCATCCACCATACGAAGATCGCCAATTCCACCATCTTCGGCAATGTGAGCGCGCTGGCCCTGCCCTTGTGGGGCCTGCTGGTCCTGCGTCAGCCGATGCACAGGCCGCAGCTTCTGGCGCTGCTGCTGGCGCTGGTCGGCGGCGGGATATTGATGGGGGGAAGCTATGAACTGTCGCCCCGCTATCTGCGCGGCGACCTGCTCTGCCTGCTCGCGGGGCTGCTCTATACCGGCTATCTGGTGAGCGTGCAGGACGTGCGCCGGCGGCTCGACAGCTGGTCGGTGCTGGCCGTCGCCAGCCTGTCCGGCGCGGCGCCGCTGCTGCTGATCTCCATGGGATTGGGGGAGAAGGTCATGCCGACGGACTGGACGCCGCTGATCGCGCTGGCGCTTTCGAGCCAGTTGATCGGTCAGGGGCTGCTGACCTATGCCATCGGCTGGTTTTCCCCTCTGGTGCTGGGGCTGAGCCTGATGATCCAGCCCGCCGTGTCGGCGCTGCTGGGATGGATGCTGTTCAGCGAAGGCATGAGGGTCATCGATATGGCCGGGATGGTGGCGATCGCGGTGGCGCTGATCCTCGTGCGGCTTCCATGGGCGGGGAAGGTCAGGGCGTCGGAATAGCGAAAAACGGATTTCCCTCCATCCGGCCCATGCTTTAGAGAGAGGCCATGACCGCAGACGAGCTGACTCTGGACGAGATGCGCGGCGCGCTCGCGCCCCTGCTGCCGCGCCATGCCGCGTTCGATGGCTGGAAACCGCAAGCCATCGCCATGGCGGCGGCGGAAAAGGGCATCGATGCGGACATTGCCGCGCTGGCTTTTCCGGGCGGGGCGATGGACATGATCGACGCATGGTTCGCCAGCATCGACGCGCGGATGACGGACGCCCTGCCCGCGGAGGCGCTGGCCGCGATGTCGATCCGCGCGCGGATCGCGGCTCTGGTCGAAGCGCGCCTTGCCCTGCTCGCGCCCGACCGGGAGGCGCTGCGACGAGCCGTCGCGATCATGGCCATGCCGCGCAACGCCGCGCGCGCGACGAAGCTGGGCTGGCGCGCCGCCGATGCGATATGGCGCTCTGCGGGCGACGAGGCGACGGATTTCAGCCATTACAGCAAGCGCACGACGCTGGCGGGCGTCTACGCCGCCACGCTGCTGGTGTTCCTGGACGATGAAAGCGACGATCATGCCGAAAGCCGCGCCTTTCTGGCCCGGCGGATCGAGGATGTGATGCGTTTCGAGCGGGCCAAGGCGCGGCTCAAGGGCGCGGGCGGCGGCGAGCGGCTGAGCCTGTCGCGTTTTATCGGACGGTTGCGCTATCCGGCGATCTGAGAGCGGCGGCGTGGTCCGCAGGCCCGGTCTTGCGTGGCGGATTTGCGGTCAGAAGGGGACGTGCGCACTCACGCCCGTTCGTCCTGAGCCCGTCGAAGGACGCCTGCGATCTGGCCGCACCTCACTCCCAACCGCCGCCCAGCGCCAGGAAGATCGCGATCTGGTCCAGCAGCAGTTGCGATCGCGCCGCCGCCGCCGCTGCTTCCGCGCTGGCGAGGCTGCGTTGCGCGTCCAGCAGCGACAGGAAATCCCCGCGCCCGAAGCGGAACAGCCGTTGCGCCTGTCCCGCCGACACCGCCGCGCTGTCCCGCGCCGCGTCCAGCGCCGCGGCGCGCTCCGCGTCCCGGCGATAGCTTTCCAGCGCCGTCTCCGCCTGCCGCAGCGCCTCCAGCACCGTCCCGTCGAAGCGGGCGAGGTCGGCCTTCTCCTGCGCGTCGGCCTGGTCGATCCGCGCCCGCACCACGGGCCGGTTGGGGAAGCTCCATGAGAGCAGCGGCCCCAGGCTCATGCCGAAGGACGTGCCTCCGCCGAAATCCTTGAGCGGCCCCGACAGGCCCAGCGATCCGCCGATGCTGACATGCGGATAGAGGTCCGCCATCGCCACGCCCAGCCGTGCCGTGTCGCCCGCTATGGCGCGTTCGGCCTGCCTGATGTCGGGCCGCCGCCGGATCAGGGCCGCTCCATCGCCCGCGGGCAAGGGCCGGCCCAGCACCGGCAGGGCCGCGCATCCCGCCACCTCCGCCGGCGTGTCGGCGGGCGGACGGCCCAGCAGGGTCGCCAGCAGGTAAAGCCCGTTCTGCCGCTGCGCCTCGAAGGCGGGGAGCGCCGCCGCGCTGCTTTCCACCGCCGATTGGGCGCGGCTGACGTCGAAGGCCGTGCCCCGTCCGCCCCGGAACAATTGCCGCGTGGCGTTCGCCGTGTCGCGTTGCAGGGCGACGACGCGCCGGTTCACCTCCAGCGAATAATTGGCCGCGCAGACCTGCGCATAGGCCCGCGCCACCGCCGCCGCGACGCTGACCCGCACGGCGTCGCGCGCGGCGGCGCTGGCTTCCACGTCCGCGCCGCTCGCCTCGATGGCGCGGCGCACCTTGCCGTTGAGGTCGAGCGTATAGGAGGCGCTGAGGCCCAGATCATAGCCGACCACGCCCGGCAGGCTTTCCCCCGTGCCCGAAGGCCGCGACAGGCTCGCCCCGCCTTCCGCCGTGGTGCTGATCGCGCGCCCGGCCTCCGCCTCGCGCAGCACGGCCTGCGCCCGCGTCAGATTGGCGTCGGCCACGCGCAGGTCGGCATTGGCGGCCAAAGCCTGCTCCACCAGCGCATCCAGTTTCGGGTCGTCATAGAGCCGCCACCAATGCTCCGGCAGCGGCACGTCGCTCACCATGCCCCCGTCCGCCGCATGGAAGGCTCCCTGCGCGGAGGGCGCCGTCGCCGCCGATCGTTCCGGCGCATGATAATCCGGCCCCGCCGTCGCGCAGGCCGCCAGCCCCAGCGCGATCAGGGGTGCGAACAGGCCCTTATGCATGGCGGCACGACCCCGGCTTCGCGTCCTTCGCCCTGGGTTCCACCGTCACGGTCGCGGTCCGCCCGGTGATGAGGCTGATGTCGGCGGGCACCCTGGTCAGCTTCACCCGCACCGGGATGCGCTGGGCCAGCCTGACCCAGGAGAAGGTCGGCTGCACATTGGGCAGCAGATTGCCCGAATCCGACCGGGTCTGGTCGTTGATGCCGAAGGCGATGCTTTCGACCCGCCCATGCAGGTCCTGCCCTTCGCCCATCATCCGCACCGTGACCGGCGCGCCAAGGCAGATGAGCGGCAGCTTGGTCTCCTCGAAATAGCCCTCGACGCGCAGGCTGTCCCGGTCGACCAGTGCCATCGCCTGCTTGCCCGCCGCCACATAGTCGCCCTGATGCAGGTCCAGATTGGTGACCGTGCCGTTGACCGACGCGACCACCTGCGTGCGCTTCAGGTCCAGCGCCGCGCCGTCCCGCGCGGTGATCGCCTCGGCCAGCGCAGCCTGCGCCGTCGCCACGCGCGCGACATTCTGCTCATGCGCCTCCGCCGCGACCAGATCGCCGAGCGCCAGGTCGCGCCGCGCCTCCCGTCGTGCCTGTCCCAGCGTGGCCTGCGCGCTCTCGACGCGCGCCTCCGCCTGCTTCAGGGCCAGTTCGTAGCGGGGCCGGTCGATCACGAACAGCAGGTCGCCCGCCTTCACCTGCTGATTGTCCCGCACCGCGACCGATGTCACGAGGCCGCCTATATCGGGCGTCACCCGCACCACGTCGGCGCGCACCCGTCCGTCGCGGGTCCATGGGCTGCGCTCATAATGGTTCCACATCCAGATCGCGATCAGGATGGCGGCGACCACGATGACGATGGTGGCGGTGCTTCGCAGTAGGGGCGCGAGATAACGGTTCATAAGCGGATTCCAAGGAGGGGAACGAGGATGGCGAGCAGGCCCAGCAGCAGCACGAAGATGCTGAGGTCGACCAGCGCGCGATAGGCGATGAAGCGATACAGGCCGAATGCGTGGATCAGGCGCGTCACGCCCCAGCTCAGCACCAGGGCGAAGATCGCCAGCAGCAGCAGCGTGGGCACATAGACGCCTCCCAGCGCGACTTCTCCGGTCATGCGGCGGCCCTCCGGTACATGGCGCTGTCGGCGAACAGGTTCCGCCGCAGGCCGACCAGCGCCAATATCGCGCCGCGCCGGACGGTGGGATCGGGATTGGCGGAAAGCTCGGCGAGCGCGCCGTCGATGTCATGCAGCAGGGCGGGCTGCGCCGGGGCCGGCGCGTCCGGGTCCAGCCCGCGATAATAGTCGCCCACGCCCTGCAACACGCGGGTCAGCGACGCGCGCTCGCCCGGCGGCAGGTCCAGCCGCAATTCGCGCAGCTCGCCGATGCCGATGCCGGTGCGCAGGTCGCGCAGCGCGTCATAGATCGGCCTGCCCGCATCTTGCCCCATCGCCGCCAGCCGGGGCGCCAGCAACGCCACGCGGTCCAGCATCCGGTTGATCCAGCGGCGCAGATTGGGCCGCTCCATCAGGTTGGCGCGATTGGCGATGTCGCGCCAGCCGGCCCGGATGGTCCGGCGGACCATGCTCTGCAATCCGGCGGGTTGCAGGATGCCCGCCATCACCGCCGCGAACCAGATGCCGGTCAACTGGGCGAGGCTGCCGTTCACGAAGGTCGGGAAATCGCCGATATAGCTCGACGCCAGCAGCGCCGGGCTGCCCAGCCCCAGCAGCGTGGGCACGACATAGCCCGCCAGCGCCGGGGAGGCCATCGCCGATCCCAGCAGGATGAGCGCGGGGGCGAAGGCGGCCATCAGCATCGGGAACCCGTCCAGCCGGGGCATGATCGCATAGCCATAGAGCGCGCCCAGCACCGAGGCGAGAAGCGTTCCGATCATCCATCCCTTGAGCGGCGCCTGCGGATTGTCCTGCGCCGAATAGATGGCAAGGAAGATGCCCGCCAGCATCGCCGCGCTCGCTCCGTCCTTCCATCCGCTGCCGATCCATAGCGCGCATCCCAGCACCAGCGTGACGAAGGCGTTGAACGCGCCCTGACGCGCGCCTTCATAATCGCGGTGCACTTCACGGAAACGCCAACCTTCCAGCAATTCGCCGACCCGCTCATTCACCGGGGCGCGGCCATAACTCGTCATCTGGTCGTAAAGGTCGCGGCAGTCGCGATGCGCGGCGATCAGGTCGGCGAGCCACGCGAACAGGCTGAGGCGCAGCATGCCGGCCCAATCCATGTCCGGCCGGTTCGGCGGCTCCAGCGCCTTGCACCGCTCGATCAGCGCGGCGGCGCTGGCCGACCTCTGGCCGATATCCTCTTCGGGATGCTCCACCCAATTCTGCACGTCCGCGATCAGGGTGGCGGCTGCGGGCGGAACGGTCCCGCCCGAAGCCGCCTTCAGCATCTGCAATCGGTCGTCGACGGCCGCGCCCAGCGGCAGCAGCAGCGAAAGCTGGTCCTGCAAGGCTCGCACCGTCCTCACGCGCGGCACCCGGCGCGACAGGTCATAGGGCAGATGGATGGATAGCTGGTGCAGTTCGGTGACGTCCTGCGCCAGCCTGCGGCGTTCGGCGGCCAGCCCCTCCACCGGCTCGATGGCGATGGCGTCCCGGGTCCATCGCTCCGCGTCGCGCAGGATCGCCGCGACCCGGTTCAGCACCATGGTCGCGACCGATCCGGGCAGGATGGCGGCGTGGACCAGGCTGCCCGCCAGGATGCCGATGGTGATTTCCTGCACCCGCGCCGAAGCCAGATCGAATATGCCGGCGGGCGCGTCGAAGCTGGGGAAGGCGATCAGGCAGGCGCTATAGCCCGCCAAACCGAACATATAGGATCGCGGCGTGCCGTCGAGCTGCGCCACGAACACGCAGAAGCCCAGCCATCCCGCGATCGCCAGCGTCAGCACTTCGGGCGCGTTGACCAGCGGGGGCACCATGATCACCGCGACCGCCGCCCCCACCAGCGTGCCCATGATGCGATAGACCGCCTTGGATATGACCGCGCCCGCCATGGGCTGCGCCACGATGAAGGATGTGACGAACGCCCAATAGGGCCGCTCCAGCCCGATGGTGAAGGAGGTATAGAGCGCCAGCGACGCCGCCATGAAGCATTTGAGGCCGAAAAAGGCGGCAGGCCAGCCAAGGCGTTCTGTCATGGTTTGGCTTTCATGGCTCGGCGCGCCGCTCCGCGATGCGCCGTCCCAGCACTTCCATCAGGCGGACGCTCGCATCGATATCGGCGTCGGACACGCCATCCAGCAGGGCTCCGCGCAATTCGTCGAGCCGGTCCTGTATCGCTCCCACCAGTTCCCGCCCCGCCGGGGTCAGCGCCAGCCGGTTGGACCGCCGGTCGTCGGGATTGGGCAGCCGTTCCACCAGTTTCGCCGCTTCCAGTTGATGCAGGGTGCGGACCAGCGAGGGCTGCGTGATCTCCAATGCTTCGGCCAGGTCGATCTGCCGCGCTTCGGCTCCAAGCCGGTCGAGGTGCAGCAGGCACCAGCCCGCCGAATTGGAAAGCCCGATTTCCGCCAGCGTCCGGTCGGCCAGGCTGCGCCATCCCCGCGCCACGGGGGCGAGCGTGCGCGACAGCGCGCGTTGACGTTCCAGCGAAGGCATGAACTGTTAGATAGCTAACTAATTTCTTCAGTCAAGGAAAAGCCGTCCGCTTCGCTATCTCACTCGCTATCTCATTCCTGGTTTCGGCTGGCCCGGCCTCCGCCGGGCCACCCTGTCCCTGGCGTCAGCCGCGCCGCGTGCCCGAAAAGCCCGCCGCCCCGAACGCGCCGAGCTGCATCGTGCCGGTGATGCTGTCCCCGCTCACTTCCGCCTCGCATTCCAGCGTCATCGGCATGGGCAGCGTCATCTCCATCTTCCACGTCAGCTTGTTGCCGTCGACCGCGCCGTCCTTGACGTCCAGCGATCCCATCATGCCCGCGAAGGTGCCGTTGAAGCGGTCCCCCGCGCTGATGACGGTGAGGACGCCATTCTGGTCGCCCATCGGCGTCTTCGCGACGCAATCATAAGCGCCGTCCACTGCTGCCATGTCCTTGTCTCCTTGCAAAACGGTCAATCGGCCAATGTGCCCATCTCCACCGGCAGGCCCACCGCGTCAAGCTGCGGCCGCACCAGCTTCGCGTCGCCCACCACGACCCAGATCAGCCGGTCGGCGCTGATCGCCCCCCGCGCCGCCTTGTCCATGTCCGCCGCCGTCATCGCGCGATAGGTGCCGGGCAGCGTCTCATAATAATTGTCCGGCCGCCCCAGCAGGTCGTTCCGCATCATCGCGCCCAACAGGTCGGACGATGTTTCGAAACTGCCGGGTAGCGAGAGGATCTGGCTGTTGATCGTCTGGTTGCGCTCCGCCTCGGTCGTGCCTTTGGCGGTCAGGAAATCGTTGATGTCCTGGCGCGCCGCGATGATCGATTCGCCGGTCTTGTCGGTCTGCACCGGGGCGTAGACCAGCAGCGGGATCGTCTCCTTGACGCCCGGCAGCGCGCTCCCGGCATAATAGGCCCATCCCTTGCTCTCGCGCAGGTCCATGATGAGGCGCGAGGTGCTGCTGCCGCCCAGCACTTCATTGGCAGTGAGGAGGTCGACCGGATTGTCGGTCCCCTGCTTGCCGGTGAGCGCCCCGGCCAGGATCATCGACTGCGGGCTTTGCGGCTTGTCGACAAGGATGATCCGCGCCGGACGCGCCATGCGGTCCATGCGGAAGAGCTTCGTCCCCTTCTTCGCCGCCGGAGCCTTCCAGTCGCCGAACCGCTTCTCCAGCAGCGGCATGATCTCGTCCAGCGTCGCGTCGCCGGTGACGAAGATCGTCGCATTGTCGGGCCGCAGCCATGTGTCATGGAAAGCCGTCAGGTCCTGCCGCACCACGGCCTTCACACCGCTTTCCGTGCCGGAGCCGGTGAAGGGGATGCCATAGGGATGCGCCTGTCCGTAGAGCAGCGGCGGCAGCAGGCGCTGCGCGATCGGCATGGGTTCGGTCTTCTCCGCCGCGATGCGGGTCAGAAGCTGGCCGCGCAGCCGCTCGACTTCCTTCGGATCGAAGGCCGGGTTTCGAATGATGTCGGACAGCAATCCCAGCGAAGCGTCCAGATTGGGCTTGAGCGCATAGAGCCCCACCGTGGTCGTATCCATGCCGTTCTTCGCGCCGATGGACGCGCCCAGCCGCTCCTGCTCCTCGGCGA
>JASGDV010000199.1:0-13512 GCA_049841255.1 Sphingobium sp. | reverse complement strand
TGCGAAGGTAGGAGGCCAGATCGGGCGACGGAACTGGACCCCTGCCTTCGCAGGAGCACCGTGCACTTCAATTCAGGTGGATTCCAGATACTTTTCGTCATCCCAGCGAAAGCTGGGATCTCTTTTTACGCCTCACTGTGCCAGCAGAAGAGAGATCCCAGCTTTCGCTGGGATGACGAAGGTTGGATGTCTGGAAATGGCCGAAATCCCCCGCGAAGATACGGGCAAGCGTCCGGGAAAAAGGGAAGGCGCATATCCACGCCTCCCCTGATCCCATCCTTTAGAATTTCATCCCCAGGCCGACGCCGAATACCAGCGGATCGAGATGCAGCTTCACCCGCTGGACGCCCGCCGCCGTGGTGGACAGCCGCGCGGTGGTGTCGACGTCCAGATATTTGACGTCCAGATTCAGGAAGACCTTGTCGGTCAGGTCTATGTCGACGCCTGCCTGCGCGGCCCAGCCGAAGCTGTCGGACATGCGGACCCTGGTCGCGCCCACCGCGCCCTCCAGGGCATTGGATGCCTTTTCGTTATAGAAGAGCGTATAGTTGATGCCCGCCCCCACATAGGGCCGCACATGGCCTTCGGGCAGGAAATGATATTGCGCTGTCAGCGTCGGCGGCAGCACCCAGGTGGAAGCGAGCTTGCCGATGCCGCCGGTCGTGCCGGTCCGTCCGCTCGCGCTATGCTTGGTGGTCGCGGCGATCAGTTCGAAACCGATATGGTCGCTCGCCATATAGGTGAAGTCGATTTCCGGCGTCACGGCATTGTCCACCTTCGCCTTTTCGCCGGGGAAGGCGGGCAGGATGCTGCCGCTCTTCTCATTGGGCGCGACCATGATGCCGCGCACCCTGATCAGCACATCGCCCTGCGCCGCCTGGGCGGGAGCCGTGAACAGGGCGCTGGCGGCGGCCGCGCCGAGCAGGATCGTCTTGATGGTCATCGGAATATCTCCGTCCCTTTTGTTGTCGGTGACGCCCCTCTGCCGCGATGCGGCCATGCGGGCATTGAGTCCGCTCAAGGGAAAATTTGACCTGCCTCAATGTGCGCGGGCGGCCGACATGCGATGGCGCGCGCATGTGGACCTATCATCCAGACCTGCTCGCCCGGCCCGTGCCACGCTACACCAGCTATCCCACCGCCGCGCAATTCCATGACGGGGTAGGGGCGGACGAGCTTGCCGTCCGGCTGGAGGCGCTGGACGAGGAAGAGGACATCTCGCTCTATGTCCACATTCCCTATTGCCACGACATTTGCTGGTATTGCGGTTGCAACACCGGCGCGGCGAACCGGTCGCAGCGCCTTGTCGCCTATGTCATGGCGCTGGAGCAGGAAATCGCCGGAATGGCGCGGCGTCTGGGCGGGCGGGGCAGGGTGCGGCGCATCGCCTTTGGCGGAGGCAGTCCCAATTCCCTGCCGCTGGTCGATTTCATCCGCCTGTTGCAGCAGATATTGCTTTGCTTCGACGCGCATCATGCGGAAATTTCGGTGGAACTCGACCCGCGGCGTCTGGACGGTCAGTGGATTTCAGCTATGGCGGCCATGGGGGTGGATCGCGTCAATCTGGGCGTGCAGACTTTCGCGCCCCATGTGCAGACCCGCATCGGCCGCATCCAGCCGCTCGACATGGTGGAGCGCGCGGTGGCGCAACTGGCCGGCGCGGGCATCGCGACGGGTTTCGACCTCATGTATGGGCTGCCGGGTCAAAGCCTTGACGATCTGGCCGCGACGATCGAGGCGAGCATCCGGCTCGATCCCGCGCGTGTGGCCTTGTTCGGTTATGCCCATATGCCCAAGCTCCTGCCGCGCCAGCGGCGCATCGACGCCAGCGATCTGCCGGACATCGCCGCCCGGTTCGATATGGCGGCGATGGGTTATCGGATGCTCACCGATGTAGGCTATATGGCGATCGGCTTCGATCATTTCGCCCAGCCGGAGGATGGCCTTGCCGTTGCCCTTGGGGAAGGGCGGCTGCGGCGCAATTTCCAGGGCTTCACCGATGATCCGGCGGACGTGCTGATCGGCCTGGGCGCCAGCGCCATCAGCCAGTTTCCCGACCTGATCGTCCAGAATGAAAAGCGGGCCGGACTCTGGCGTCAACTGGTGGAGGAAGAGCGGCTTTCCGCCGTGCGCGGGACGCTGAGGACCGCTGACGACCGGGAACGGGGCCGCATCATCGAAGCCCTGCTGTGCCGGGGCGAAGCGGATATCGGGGCCTGCCCGATGCCGGACCTGTCCCGGTTCGAAGAATTGGGATTGGTGGAGGTGATGGAGAACCGCGTCTTGCTGACCCCGCAGGCGCTTCCTTACGCCCGCAGCATCGCAGCCTGTTTCGATGCCTGGCTGCAACCGGCGGAAAAGCGGTTCAGCCATGCGGTATAGCGCATGGCTGGTGGCGACGGCGCTCTGCATGAAACTGCCGCTGGGATATGCGCCGGACCATGCCGTCCCGGCCGCCTATGCCTGCGGGTTCCTGCCCGCTGGCTGGACGCCGCCATGGCAGCGCAAGCCCACAGCCCCCTCCCGCACGGACGCGCCATGCCATCTCATGCTGTGCGACAGGAAGAAGCCCGGCGCCAGAGCGGGGGAGTGCGGCCCGTTCTAGCTGTGCCGGTCAGTGCACCAGCCGGGAATATTTCCAGTGGCCGCCCGTGATGAGTTCGGCGGCTTTCGCGCGGGCGAGACGCGCCACGGCATTCATCAAGGGCGTCATGGGCCGTGATGTCAGCCATGTCAGCGCCAATGTCCGCCTGAGCGGGATGTCCTCCACGCGCAGCCGCCGCACCAGACCGGCCTCTTCCTGCCGTGCCGCCGCCGCCCATGGCAGGATCGTCCCGGATTGGGTCGCGCCGACGAAATCGAGCAGGCTCGACATGGAGTTCATCTCGCCGACGATGTGCAGATCGACCGCGGCTTCGGCAAAGATGTTGCAGATTTGCCTCGTGCCGAAGCTCCGCCGATCCGTGGAACCCATGACCAGCTTCATCTGGCCGATTTCCGATGCGCGGATGGTGGAGCGATCCTTCCAGTCGGGCGCGTCGGCGGAAACGATCAGGAACAATTCTTCCTCGACAAGGGGCTCGCTGTGCACACGGGATGAAAAACCGTCCTGAAACAGCAGGGCGAGGTCCGCTTCCTCGCGGATGATCTTATCGAAAACTTCGGCGCTGGTGCCCACCGCAAGGGAAAATTGCGCGCCCGGCAGATCGGCCATCACGGCCTCCCCCAACGGCGCGCCCAGAATGAAGGAGGTACTGTGGGACGCGGCGAAACAGATCCGTCCCTCCGGCCGGTCCTGTTGCGTCAGGATTTCTTCCGCCGCGGCTTCCAGTTCCTTGATGATCCGCTTGGCCCGCTTGTAGAACAGCAGCCCTTCCGGCGTGGGGCTGACGCCGGACAGGCCCCGGTTCAGCAGTTTCACGTCCAGATGCTGCTCGATGGTCTTGATCCGGTTGGTGACGCCCGGTTGCGTGGCGTTAAGGATATCGGCGGCTCTGCTGATGCTTCCCGCTTCCACGACCTGCACGAAATAATAAATATGTCTGACGTCTATATATCGCAGACCCCGCATGTGATCGTCTCATCTGTCCTATGAATCGGGAGAAAGGCTCTCCGCTTCAGCCAGCATCTCGCGAAAGGGCTGTATCGCCGATGCCAGCAGCCATCCGCCCAATATGGCGGCCGTGCAGCCGACAATGGCGATGGAGAATCCCACCATGCGGGAATCTCCGAACACATGGTCCGTGATGAGCGCGATGGCCGTCGGTCCGACGCCGAAGCCGACGAGCTGCGCGGAGAAGGTATAGAGCGATCCGGCAAAGCCGCGTATCCGGTTGGGCGTGCCGGTCTGCACCGCGCTGGGGATGATGCCGGTCGGGAAGGTGAAGCAGAATGTCGTCCCGGCGATGGCGGCCATGGCGCCCGCTGCTCCCGGCGCAAAGGGAATGGCCGCCGCGAAAAGGAAGATGCCCATCATGGCCCATGCCGAAGCGCGGATGGTTCCATCGACATAGCCGCGACGTTCGAACCAGCGGACCGCGATCGGTCCGCTCAGCACGCCTGCGACTCCGAATATCAGGAATATCGCGCCCACGGTGAGGCCCACCTCTCCGGATGTCTCGCCATGGCGGCGGATCAGGAAAGCGGGAACCCAGGCGGGCAGGCCCAGCACCAGGATGCCGAGCATCCCGATCGAGGCATAGATGCGCCCGTAAAAGCGCCGCCGTTCCCATATATAGGCCCAGGATTCCCGCATCGTATAATCGCGCACCTGCGTGGCGGGCTGCAACTGGCCGCGCACGGGCTCGGGGAAGGTGAACAGCAGCAGGCCGATCACGACGCCCGGAAGCCCGATGATCAGGAAGGCGAACTGCCAGGTTTCAAACCCCCTGAGAGAAGGGAAATGGATGTGCACGGCATCGGCGAAGCTGATCACCAATCCCCCTGCGATCAGGGAAAGGCCGCTGCCCAGCTTTTGCCCGCTGGCAAAGATGCTGAGCGCGGTCGGCAGCTTTTTGCGGGAGAAAGTGTCGGCCAGAAGCGACCATGCGATCGGCAGGACGCCCGCCTCGCTGATGCCCACGCCGACGCGCGCGGCAAAAAGCCCCCAATAGGAATCGACCAGGCCGAAGGCCGCCGTACTGAGGCTCCAGAGCACGACGCTGACGACAAGAAGGTTGCGGCGGTTGGTGATATCGACGAATCGCCCATAGACCGGCGCGGCGATCAGATAGGCCAGCGCGAAGCCCAGCCCGATGATGTAGCTGATCTGGGTGTCCGACAGGGCATATGTGCCGCGGATGTCGTCGACCAGCAGATTGACGAGCTGACGATCGACATAGGCCAGCGCATAGCAGAAGGTGAGCAGGCCCAGCATATACCATGCCCGTCCGCCGTCGGCGGCCGCACTGCCGGGATGTTCTTCGGTCGATTTCAAGTCCTTGTCCTTGCCCCAATGGTTATGCGTCGAGCCGTCACCAACGCTGGTTTCGGGGGCGCGCTTGTCCGTCATTCCCTGTCGGGATTGACGGACAAGCCTGTCCGGGAACTTGCCGGGTGACCGATCCCGTTCCCTCCGGCCTAGATCTTGAACCTGATGCCGGCGCGGAACTGACGCCCCAATATGTCATAGATGGATTCCTGCGTCGGACGGAAGCCGTAAGAGGTTCCCGACGGCGGACGGGCGACGATGGCCGGATCCTTGTTCGCGATATTCTTGATCGAGAAGAAGATCTCCGGGCTTGCGGGGAGCGGCGGACGCAGCGTCAGCGAAGCGTCGAAATACCAGGCGCCCTTCACATGATTATAGTCGATGGTCGGATTGTTGGCCGTCGACGCCGGGCAGGCCGAAGAACATTCGATATAGGTGTTGTTGATATTCCCGGAGCTTACGCCGCGCGCCGTGAAGCTGAGGCTGAACGGCTCCTTGTCGAGGGTGACGGTGCCCAGGAAGCGCCATTTCGGAATGCTGCCGAGCGCCGGCGTATCCGTCCGGCCCGACCGCATGTCGCCCACCAGATCGACCGGCGGGGTGATGCCGTTGTCGAGCACATTCTCGATGAACTTGGTGGCGACGCCGCGGAAGGTGAGCGCCCCGTCCCAGCTGCCCGACAGCTTGTCCAGCGGCAGGCGGTAGGTCAGGTCGAAATCGATGCCGCGCGCCTTCTGGCTGGCGAAGTTGAACGGCTGATTATTGACCTGCGTGATCACCGATCTTCCACCCCGCATTTCGCGGGTGATCGCGGGACAGAATACCGTCACGCCAGCGGCGCACTGGTCGACGATATCCTGTGCCGCCACGGTGCCGATGGCGTCCTTCACCTTGATTTCATAATAGTCGACCGAGAAACTCAGGCCCGGAATGAAGCGGGGCGTCAGCACCGCGCCGATGCCGAGCGTATCGGCCTTTTCCGGATCAAGGTTGAGGTTGCCGGTCGTGACTTGAAGGCCCTGGAAGGACTCGCCCGGATAGAGAGCATCCCTGACGAAGATCACCTGGTTCAGCCCCTGGGTGAACAGTTCCGACAGATTGGGCGCGCGGATGTCGCGGGAGCGGGTGACGCGGAACCGGATGTCGTCGGTGGGGGCCCAGACCAGACCCGCCTTCCACGTCGTCACATAGCCGGACTCGCTGTAATCGGTCGCCCGGACAGCCGCGTTGATGTCCAGCGAGCGGGTGAAGCTCGCATCCGCGATGAGCGGCACGTTCACTTCCGCGAACGCTTCCTTCACATTATAGGAACCGTTGAGCGGAATGAAGTTGCTCACGCCCCAACCATTGGCGGCGGAAAGCGCATCCACCCGCCCATGGGTGGATTCCTTGCGATATTCCGCACCGAAAGCCAGGGCAACCGGCCCCGCCCAGGTGGAGAAAGGCTCGCCGCGCATTTCGCCCGCGACCACATCCTGCGTATAGGTCTGGATGCGGTTGGAATCGCCGTAGATATAGGCTTGCTGCGCTGCGTTGGGCGCCTGGAAGCCGAACGGATTGAGCGGGACGCAGCCATTGCCGGGATTGGTCAGCGTCGAGCGGCAGATGGGATCGCCGCTGATCGGATCGATGACGGAATCGAGCGCCAGCCCATATTCGGTCTTGCGGAAGTTGTTGACCAGCTTTTCGTCCGACCGGGTGATGCCGCGCTGATAATAGACATTCCACTTCCAGTTGCCGCCCAGCGCGTCGATATCGCCTTCGGCCCCGACGACATAGCGCTGGACTTTCCGCTCGACCCAGCCGCCCACGCGGCCACCCGTCTGGAAACGGCCCAGGGTGAAGGAGGTCACGCCCAGCGCCTCGGCCTGTTCGCGCACGCTGTCGGGCAGGAAGGCGTTGTCGGTCTTGATCGAAACGGTGCTGGGGAAACTGGCCAGACCGCCGCGCGCGCGGCTTTCGCTATAGGCGCCCTGGGCATAGATGTTGATATGGTCGGTGATGTCGAAGCTCACGCGGCCGAATATGTTCATCCGGGTTTGCCGGGGCTGGAGGATATAGGCGCTGGTGATGTCGGACTTCTGCCAGTCGCCGCCCGACAGGAACGAGCCGTCCGTAAGGCCATAGTCGAAATTATAGGGATTGCCGTTCTCGTCGAACGCGATCCCCTTGAGATTGTTGGTCGGGGTCGTCGACGTGCCGACCAGGGACGAATTGATAATGCCGCCCCGGGTGACGTTGGCGGCCGCGAAATTGTCGCGCACGAGGTAACGCGGCTGGCCGTTGGTTGCGGTATAGGCCGGGTTGTTCAATATGCCCGCCCCGCCATAGAGCCAATCCCGCTTCTGGCGGACGCCGTTCTCATTCCCGAAGACGCCTTCGGTATGGAAATATTCGCCGCTCAGGAGCAGGTGGCCGCGTCCGTCGGCGAATTTCATGCCGCCGCTCAGGGCGAAGCGGTAATTTTCGTCATCGCCATATTCGGTGATGCCGCCCGACATCTCTCCCTTGAGGCCGGTGAAATCCTTGTCGAGGATGAAGTTGACGACGCCGGAAAGCGCGTCCGAACCGTAAGCGGCGGATGCGCCGCCCGTCACCACGTCGACGCGGCTGATGAGCTGCTGCGGGAAGGTTTCGATATCGACCTCGCCCGTCTGGGTGGCGGGAACCGAACGCTGGCCGTCCAGCAGAACCAGCGTTCGGTTGCTGCCCAGGCCGCGCAGGGCGGGTGATGAGATGCCGGTCGTGCCGTTACTGGCCTGGATCGATCGCGACGCGGGCGTCATGCTGCCCGCGATCGAGGGGACCTGCGTCACGAAGTCCGTCATGTCCTTCGGCACTTGATTCGCGATATCCTGCGCGCTCATGACCGTGACCGGCGTCGGCGCCTTGTAGCCGCTGACCCCCAGACGCGATCCGGTGACGACGATGTCTTCGAGAGTGCCCGCCGGCGCGGCGTCGTTTCTGGCCTGATCGGCCGGTGCGGGCGCTTCCGCCTGCGCTTCGCTGTCCTGCGCGGATGCGGTGAAAGGCTGCATCAGCGCGACCGCCAATGCGGTGCTCGACAGCGCCAGTTTGAATGTGGTTTTCATTCCATCTCCCCTTGTTCGTAGTGATGTTGCCTTCTGCGAGGCATTGTTGTTGGCTACGGAACCGATGATACCCGGCATCGGCGAAGGCTCACCTTTGTTCCCCGCCGCGCTATCACGCCAATATAAAGACTTTGTCGGACGATATGGATTTGGTATCGTCGCTTTTGCCCGTTCGGAAAGGCCAAGGTCTTCCGATGGATATATATAACGGACTGGTAATGATTGCTCTCCCTGTGCGACACCCAGGCCACGATGCGCGTCGAGGAACAGGGTATGTCTGAACGAAAGGGCCAGGAAACGCGAGAGCAATTCAATCCCTATATCAGCACTCATCCGCTCAACCTGAAACAGGTCAGGCATTTCGTCATGCTGGCCGAAACATTGAACTACCGGCGGGCGGCCGAGAAACTCAACATGGCGCAACCTCCCCTGACAGTTTCGATCCAGAAATTCGAGCAGGATCTGGGCACCCAGCTGTTCGTCCGGGACAGCAAGGGGGTGTCGCTGACGCCCCATGGCGAAGCGTTGCTGCCTGAAGCGCACAAGCTGCTGTTCCACAGCGATCATTTCCGCAAATTGACGCGAAACCTGATCGAGGGCGCAAGCGGCCCGTTGCGGGTGGGCTTCGTTTCTTCCGCCACCTATGGGCCGCTGCAGGCGATCGTGGACAAGCTGCGGCACGATCAGCCCCAGCTCCGGTTGACGCTGAGGGAACTGAATTCCAGTCAGATCATCGACCAGCTACACGACCGGACGCTCGATGTCGCGCTGGTGCGCACACCCTTGTTGCAGCCGACATCGGTCGAATTGAAACTGAAGACGCTGCATGAGGATCATCTGGTTCTGGCGATTTCCCGCCGGAATGCACTGGCGGAAAAGCCCGGATTGCGGCTTCGTGACCTGTCGGACATGCCTTTCATCATGTATGGTCCCGTGCTTGCGCCGGGTTTGCATGCGATCGTGATGCTGGCTTGCGAGCAGGCGGGATTCCGGCCGGCGATCGCGGAATATGGCGCGCAGATACAGACGCTCATGGCGTTGGCCGAACGCGACATCGGCGTGGCGCTGGTGCCGTCCATCTCGCGGCACTTCGCCCCGCGCGACATTGTCTTCCGGGAACTGGAGGATATTCCGTCCCAGTGCAGGACGTCCCTCTGTCTGGCCTATCTGGCGGATGATGACAATCCGGCCGTCCGGCATTTCAGCGCCGCCGCGGAAAGCATGGACGATCTCGCCGCCTGACGGGTCAGTCCAGCCAATCCCGCAGGACATCCGCATTGTGAAGGCCGGGCGAGGGTGCGCCCGCATGCACCTTCCCCGGCGTGCGTGAAAGCCGAGGGGCGGGGGCGGGCAGCGCGGCCCCATCCACATCCACAAAGGCTTCCCGCGCCCGGTTATGGGGATGGTCCACTGCCTCGTCCAGGCTGAGCACGGGGGCGACGCAGGCGTCGGTGCCTTCCAGCAATTCGCACCATTGAGCGCGTGTGCGGGTACGGAACAGGTCGGCCAGACGATCCGTGAGCGCGGGCCAGTCCTTGCGCCGCCATGGATCGTCGAATGCGGGATCGTCCAGAAGACCGATCTTCTCGCGCAGCAGCGTATAGAATTGCGGCTCGATCGGCGCGACCGAGATATATTCTCCGTCGGCGCATTCATAGGCGGCATAGAAATGCGCGCCGCCGTCCAGAAAATTCATACCGGGCGGGCCGTCCCATGTGCCGCGCTGGCGCATTTCGCGTATGCCGGTCATCAGCAGGGAAGTGCCGTCGATCATGGCGGCGTCGACGACCTGCCCCCGTCCTGAAACGGTCCGCTCGTGCAAAGCCGCGAGCAGGCCGAACAGCAGGAACATCGAACCGCCCGCGAAATCCCCGACAAGGTTCAGCGGAGGAACGGGCTTGCCGCCCGGCGCGCGGATGGAGGCCAGTGCGCCGGTCAGCGCGATATAGTTGATGTCATGCCCCGCCGTGCGGGAGAGCGGGCCCGTCTGTCCCCAGCCGGTGACGCGCCCGTAGATCAGCCGGGGGTTGAGCGCGAGCAGCCGGTCCGGGCCAAGCTCCAGCTGCTCCATCGCGCCAGGCCGGAATCCTTCGATCACCATGTCCGCCTTGCAGGCCAGTTGTTGTGCCTGCGAAAGCCCTTCGGGAGACTTGAGGTCCAGCATGATGGACCGCTTGCCGCGCGCCGTGACGTCGAAGGGCTCGTCCGCCCGCATCGTGGGCCGGTCGACCCTGACCACGTCCGCTCCCATGTCCGCCAGCAGCATCCCGGCGAACGGCCCCGGTCCAAGGCCGGTGAACTCCAGGACGCGCAGGTCGGCCAGCGGTCCGCTGCGTTGGTTTTCCGCCATGTCAGGCGGCCGCCGGGGCGGGCTTCTGGCCGCGTATCAACTGGCCCGGAAGGGGTCCCGCAGGTTCGCCGTCCCGATAGGTGATCGTCCCGGAAACCATGGTGGCCCGGTATCCGGCGGCTTTCTGTAGCAGGCGCTTTCCGCCAGCCGGCAGGTCGTGCCGCATCTCCGGCGCTTTCAGGCTCAGTTGGTCGAGGTCGAATATGTTGATGTCCGCCTTCATGCCCGGCGCGATCACGCCGCGATCCCATAATCCCACGGCCCGCGCCGTGTCGGACGTCTGGCGCTTGATCAGCCAGGTCAGGTCGAAACCGTCCTTGCGTCCCTTTTCCTTCGACCAGTGCGTCATCAGGAAGGTAGGGATGCTGGAATCGCAGATCATCCCCACATGCGCGCCCCCGTCGCCAAGGGCGATCACCATATGGGGGTTGGCGAACATGTCGCGGCAATCGTCCAGACTGCCATGGGCATAGTTCGCTTGCGGCGCGTAGAGAAAGGCGCGGCCGTTATTTTCCATCATCAGGTCATAGGCCAGTTCATAAGGGGACTTGCCCAGACGCGCCGCCTGCGCGGCAATCGACGATTCCGGAGCCGGTTCATAATCGGGCGGATCGCCGAAGGGATAGACGAGGTTGAGGTCCAGCCGCCGCCGTTCCTTGCCCTCGGCCTCCGCGATCAGCTTTGCCCGGAACGCGGGATCGCGCATGATGGCCACCCGGTCCTCCAGCGGCTTTTCCGCGATTTCGCGATAGCCCGCGGTGGCCGAAAAAGGATTGAGGCTGGCCTGAAGGCCCATCAGCATCCCGACCGCTCTGGGCGCGACCTGCCCCAGAAAGGGAAGGCCGTCCCGGTTGGCCTGATCGATCAGCGTCATCAGATCGCGCCAGCCCCGGGGATCGTCATGCTTCTGGACCACGCCCAGGGACATCGGGCGGCCGGACGCCTTCACGACCCGGCGCAGCATGGCGAATTCCTCTTCCATCGACGGCGTGTCGAAATCCGACAGCATCTGGAGAACGCCCTGACCGGCATCCTTCAGCCCCAATGCGATCCCCATCAACTCATTCTCGCTCGCGCGCAGGGAGGGGGTGGGATCTCCCTTCACGGTGCGATGATTGATGGAACGGGAACTGCTGAAGCCCAACGCTCCTTGCCGCATCGCCTGCGCGGCGATGGTGCGCATCTGCGCGATATCGCCCTCGTCCGCCGGCTCAAGGCGGATAGCCCGGTCGCCCATGACAAAGACGCGCAAGGGCCCATGGGGCAGTTGCGCGCCGATATCCATGTCATGGGGAACGCTTTCCACCTTGTCGAGATAGTCGCCGAAACTCTCCCAGCTCCAGTCCAGCCCTTCATGCAGGGCGATGCCGGGAATATCCTCGACGCCCTCCATCAATTCTATGAGACGTTCATGGTCTTTCGGGCGGCACGGCGCGAAACCGACGCCGCAATTTCCCATGATCGCCGTCGTCACACCATGCCAACTGGAAGAAGCGAGCCGCGAATCCCAGACGGCCTGGCCGTCATAATGGGTATGGATGTCCACGACGCCGGGCGAAACGATGGCGCCTTTCGCGTCGATCTCTTCGACGCCATATCCCGCGAACCGCCCGACCGCCGCGATGAGGCCGTTCTTCACGGCGACATCGGCGTCGAACAATGGAGAACCCAGCCCGTCCGCCACCTGACCGCCACGGATGACGATATCATATTGAGGGGTCACGGCATCCTTCCCGTCTGATGTTGTCAGTTATTACAGTGAATGAACGGGCATATGACCGTAGCCATCGCGGCGTCCAATATAGAATGGCGGGGCGACGATATAGTTTCGGTATGTCCAGTCGCCGGGCGGTTTCCTTGCTGGGGAGGAGGAATGTTGAGGAGTCCGCTATCGAAGAAGGGGAGGCGGAAGGGGTGGGAAGGTTGAATCTTAATCTTCCGGTGTCCGCCGCTTTCAACGGCGGACACCGGAGTGCCTATTCGGCCGGCATGGGGACGAGCTTGCCATCGGCCAGCCAGTAGCGGGACGGCGGGATAGGCGCCGTGGGCTGATCGGGATCGACTACCGGCTGGCCCGCGGCGAGTCTCGCCATGGCGGCGCTATAGTCATCTGCCGCTGCGGGCTGGAAGGCGGATACGCCCATGCATAGCTGGATGACGGCATCGCATTGGTTGATGTCGCCATGGCACATGCGACGGACGATCTCGAAATCCTCATTGGTAAGGAAGACGTCGACTTCGTCGAAGCGTAACGTCTTGCCAGCCAGATCCAGCGAGCGGGAGCGGGCATTATCGGCGACGGTGCCCTCGAACACCGTCCAGACCAGCACGCCTTCTTCGCTCGGATAGATTTCATAGTGCGTGGCCCGCCAGTCAGGCACCATCGCCCAGAAAACCTTCGCTTCGATCTCGTCGAAATTGGCGGCGGCAAGTTCCTCCATCATCTCCGTCTCTCCGACGCGCGCGGCATACATGACGGCGTTGGGAGCATAGCGGAAGAGATTCGTATCGCGGGGAATGGTCTGGGTCTTGTACCCATCGACATAGGACGTGACCCAGTGTTTGCCGATTTCATAGTTGCGCTGGATGCGATCGATATTGGACATGGGATTTTCCTTTTTTATCGAGCCGAAGGCATCGGGATGACCTTGCCGTCAACGAACCATTGCGGTGTGCGCGCATGCGGCTTGGTCGGCTTGTTGGGATCGACGACGGTGCCCGTCGCTTCCGTGCGGGTGAGTTCGTCAATATAGGCGTCGACGCCCTCAGTATCGATCTGCGCATGGTCCGAGCATAGATGGAATAGGCCTTCGCTAGCTGTCACGATCAGTACGTGCCGCGTGAGTTGTTCTTCCTCATTGAACGTCCAGATATCGACCTCGTCGCAACGCAGTGTCTTGCCCGCCAGCTCCAGCGATCGCGCACGGGGCGTATCCTTCGGCTCTCCTTCGATCGTCCAATAGATCGCCACGCTGTCTTCCGTCGGGAAGATATGGGCTTCGACCGCCCGCCAATTGGGAATCTGCTCCCAATAGAAGCGCATCTCGGCTTCCACGACATTGAGCCCGTCGGGAAATTCCTCGGACTTGACGACGACCTGCATCGGTATTTCGATGCCCATCGGAGGGATGAAGGTTTTT
>JASGDV010000198.1:0-8287 GCA_049841255.1 Sphingobium sp. | reverse complement strand
CTTCGTCCATTGCGCCTCGCTCAACTCATATCGCTTCACGCCCATCCATAGCCTCCGCTCAATCGCGGAACCCTATGAATCAGCACTTACGCCCTTTGGGAATCCTGAATGTCGATCGGCCCTAGAGTGAGTGCGTCTTTCTCGATAGCCGAAAGGCGGATTTGGGTGGATTGCGGACACCTCCGTTCGCCCTTAGTTTGTCAAAGGGCCCCCTGCGCGAAGTCGAAGGCTCTGCACCTCACTTCGTTCGGTGGAAGGCTTCGACAAGCTAAGCCCGAACGGAGGTGGGGAAACGGCAATAATTGACCTAAAGCGGACACCCCCTCTCCAACCAGCCAAGCCAATGATTGCCCCCGCGCCATGCAACTGGCATGGCGCTTCCTCATGGCACGCATCGGCCTTCTTGGCGGTTCCTTCAATCCGGCGCATGGCGGGCATCGGGCGATTTCGCTGTTCGCGGCGGAGGCGCTGGGGCTGGACGAGGTCTGGTGGCTGGTGTCGCCGGGCAATCCGCTGAAACCCCATGTGGGCATGGCGCCCCTTCCCGTCCGGCTGACGCGGGCGCGGGCGATCGCACGGCGCGCGCCGATTCGGGCGACGGCGATCGAGCGCGAATTGCACACCCGCTACACCGTCGACACGCTGCGCGCGATCCGCGGGCGCTATCCGCGCCATCGCTTCATCTGGCTGATGGGCGCGGACAATCTGGCGCAGTTCGCCCGGTGGAAGGACTGGCGCGGCATCGCGCGGCAGATGCCCATTGCCGTCATCGCCCGTCCGGGTTATGATGAGGCCGCTCATGGCTCCAAGGCCATGGCATGGCTGCGGCGTTTCGTCCGGCCCGCGCGCCAGAGTGCAGACTGGACGGATTGGAGACCGCCGGCGCTTGTGCTGTTGCGCTTTCGCCCTGATCCAAGATCGGCGACCCTGCTTAGGCAGGCGGACCCTCTCTGGCATCGCGAATATGAACAGAAACGCGTGCGCGACCCGCTCACGCGCCGGTTGATTGTCTGAAAAGGAGCTTGTTTGTCCACACCCCGACCCGCCAACGATACGGCCCATGGCGCCGATAGCGTTGCCGCCCTGCACGACCTTGTCCTCAAGTCGCTCGACGACGACCAGGCGCAGGAAACCATCTCCATCCCCCTCCAGGGCAAGAGCAGCATTGCCGACCATATGGTGATCGCCAGCGGGCGGTCATCCCGTCAGGTCGCGTCGATGGCGCAGAAGCTGGCCGAGCGGATCAAGCAGTCGACCGGGCGTTCCGCACGGATCGAAGGGCTGCCGGTCGCCGACTGGGTGCTGATCGACGCGGGCGACGTGATCGTCCACCTGTTCCGCCCGGAAGTGCGCAGCTTCTACAATCTGGAGCGGATGTGGGGCTTCGTCGACGCGCCGACGGCAGGCACCGCCTGACGTTCGACAAGCGCGGCGCAAGACGATAGGGGAGCGGCCATGCTGCTCCACATCATCGCGCGCGGAAAGATCGGGCGCTCGGCCGAAGGCGAACTGGTCGAGCGTTACATGAAGCGGCTGACCATGCCGCACCGGATCACCGAAATGCCCGACCGGGGCGGCAAGCTGCCCCCCGCCCCGCCCGGCACCGTCACGGTGATGCTGGACGAAAAGGGCAGACAGCTTTCCTCCATGGATTTCGCGAAACGGATCGAGGGATGGCGCGATGCGGGGACGCGGGAGTGCCGGTTCCTGATCGGCGCGGCGGACGGATTCGAGGATGCGGAGCGGGCGGGAGCGGACCTATTGATCGCTTTCGGGGCAATGACGTGGCCGCACATGATGGCTCGGGCGATGCTGGCGGAGCAGCTTTGGCGGGCGTGCAGCATATTGGCGGGGCATCCCTATCATCGCGAAGGATGAAGCGTGCGGCAACCCAGTCCGGAAGCGCGCTTCGTGCCGAATGGCTGGGTTGGTGGCTTCCAGACGCCCACCCCCGTTCGGCTGAGCGAAGCCGAAGGCTGCATCACCTCACTTCGTTCGGTGGAAGGCCTCGACTTTGCTGAGCCGAACGGATGAATGAATGTCTACTCCTGGCCGAAACCCGCCATCGCCGCCTCTTCACGCACCATCGCCGAACCGACCGCCCTACCCCCTTGGCCCTGAGCGGCGCTTGCTTTATGGCAGCGGCATATTTCCCAAGGGGAACCGCATCTTGATCCTCGACCTTGCCGCTGCCACCGCCCATGCCATCCGTTTCGACGATCTGGGGCTCAGTCCCGTGGCGCTCGACCTCGGCTTCTTCACGCTGAAATGGTACAGCCTCGCCTATCTGGCGGGCATATTGATCGGCTACTGGTATCTGCTGAAGCTGGTGGCGCAGCCGGGCTCGCCCATGGCGCGGCGCCATGCCGACGACATGATCTTCTATGCGACGCTGGGCATCATCATCGGCGGGCGGCTGGCCTATGTGGTCTTCTACCAGCCGGAAATCCTGCGGCATCCGCTCGACATACTGAAACTGTGGAATGGCGGCATGTCCTTCCATGGCGGGGTGGTCGGCGTGTCGCTGGGCATCCTCTACCTTGCGCGCAAGGAGGGGCTGAGCTGGCTGCGGGTGCATGATTATGTCGCCTGCTGCGCCCCCTTCGGTCTCTTCTTCGGGCGGCTCGCCAATTTCGTGAACGGGGAATTGTGGGGCAAGGAAACGGACGTGCCCTGGGCGATGATCTTCCCGACCGGCGGACCCTTCCCCCGCCATCCGAGCCAGCTTTACGAGGCGCTGCTGGAAGGCGTGGTGCTGTTCGCCATCCTTGCCTTCGCTTTCTGGCGGACCAGGGCGCGCTACAAGCCGGGGATGCTGGTGGGGCTGTTCCTGTTCTTCTACGGCCTGTTCCGCTTCAGCGTGGAATTCTTCCGCGAGGCGGACGCGCAGCTCATGGAATTCGCGGCGCGCACCGGCCTGCATATGGGCCAGTGGCTGTGCGTCCCGATGATCCTGGGCGGCCTCTATCTGATCGTCACCGCCAAGGGCCGCCGCGTGAGGGTGGAACCGATCGCGGGCAGCGCGAGTGTCAGTTGACGACCTTCCCTTGAGCGAACGGCTCGCCCGGCAGATCGAGGCGGGCGGGCCGATCTCCGTCGCGCATTTCATGGGCGAGGCGAACCAGCATTATTACGCCACCCGCGACCCGCTGGGGATGGAGGGCGACTTCACCACCGCGCCGGAAATCAGCCAGATGTTCGGGGAACTGATCGGGCTTTGCCTCGCGGATGTGTGGATGCGGTCGGGGCGGCGGTCCGGCGCGCTCTATGCGGAACTGGGGCCGGGGCGCGGGACGCTGGCCGCAGATGCCCTGCGCGCGATGGAGCGGGCCGCCTTCGCCCCGCGCCTGCATTTCGTGGAGACAAGCCCCGTGCTGCGGGAGCGGCAAAGGGCGCTGCTGCCCCATGTGGTCCATCATGACCGGATCGAGGACCTGCCCGAAACCGGGCCGCTGCTGGTGGTCGCCAATGAGTTTTTCGACGCCCTGCCGGTGCGCCAGTGCATCCGCGTCGATGACGAATGGCGCGAGCGGGTGGTGCTGGCAAGCCGGGGGGAGGACGGCATCCGCTTCTTGCCCGCTGCCGGGTATCGCCGCATCGAATCGGGACTGCCCGCCATCGCCGCGACGGCGGACGACGGGCATATCGTAGAAACGCCACTGGCCGGGGCGGAGGCCGCCTATGCGCTTGCCCACCGCATCGCGAAGCAGGGGGGGGCAGCGATCGTCATCGACTATGGCTATGAGGGGCCAGCCCTCGGCGATACTTTGCAGGCGGTGCGCGATCACAAATTCGCCGATCCCTTCGCCGATCCGGGCGAGGTGGACCTCACCACCCATGTGGATTTCACCATGATCGGCAATATGGCGCGGCAGGCGGGCCTGCGGGTGCTGGGGCCGTTGGGTCAGGGCGCGTTTCTGGGGGAGCTGGGCATCGACGCCCGCGCCGCGCAATTGGCGCAGACCAGCCCGGAACGCGCCGATGAGGTGGAAGCCGCCCGCATGCGCCTGACATCGCCCGACGCCATGGGGACATTGTTCAAGGCGATGGCGTGGGTGCACCCGGATTGGGCGGACCCGGCGGGGTTCGGGGTTTAGTCCCGCTCAATCTTCCTGATGATAGCGGCTCAAACGGCGGATGAAGCCGATGAGGCCGGTCTGGCGGCTGCGCTTCAAGCGTTCGGCGTGGAGGATGGTCTGCACCCGCTGGAAACATTCCTCCGCATCGACATTGCAGAGCACATAGTCATAGCCGTCCCAGTGGGCGATCTCACCCGCCGCGCGCGCCATGCGGCCTGCGATCACTTCCTCGCTGTCGGTGGCGCGGCCGCGCAGGCGGCGTTCCAGTTCCGCCATGGAAGGGGGCAGGATGAACACGCGCACCACGTCGCCGCCCGCGATCTGGTGCAATTGCTGCGCGCCCTGCCAGTCGATGTCGAACAATACGTCGCGCCCGCTCTTGAGCATCGCTTCGACGGGCGCGCGGGGCGTGCCGTAACGCTGGCCGAAGACATGCGCCCATTCGAGGAACTCGTGATCCGCCGTCATCCGGCGGAATTCCTCCAGATCGACGAAATGATAATCCTTGCCATCCACTTCGCCGGGCCGCATCGGGCGGGTGGTGGCGGATACCGACATCGCAAGGTCCGGCTCGGCGGCCAGCAATTTGCGCGCGATGGTAGACTTGCCCGCGCCCGAAGGCGATGAGAGGACGAAAAGAACCCCGCGGCGCTTGAAATCGGGCGTTTCGTTCGGAATGTCGTCGGCCATGGCCGCTAGTGCCGCCAGAAGCGGCGATTTGCAAGAGGGCAAGAGGGGGAAAGACCGGGTGTCGAGACGCAGGAAGGACCGGAACCGCCGAGGCTATATGCTGGCCGGATTGATCACGCTGGCGACAGGCCCGCTGCTCTTCCTGATGGGGCGGCCGCCGATCTGCGACTGCGGCACGGTGGAATTGTGGCACGGCGCGATCGACAGCGGCAACAGCCAGCATCTCTCCGACTGGTATAGCCTGAGCCACATCATCCACGGCTTCCTCTTCTATCTGGCGGGCTGGGCGCTGATGCGGCGGCAGCCGGTGGGGATGCGGCTGGCGGCGGCGGTGGCGGTGGAATCGCTGTGGGAGATATTGGAGAATTCCCCGATCATCATCGACCGATACCGCACGGCGACCATTGCGCTCGGCTATTCGGGAGACAGCATCCTCAATTCGATGAGCGATGTCGGCATGATGGCGCTGGGCTTCGCCTTCGCAGCGCGGGCGCCGGTCTGGATGACGGTGCTGGACGGGATCGGGTTCGAACTGCTGGCGCTGTGGGTGATCCGCGACAATCTGACGCTCAACATATTGATGCTGGCGTGGCCGGTCGAAGCGGTGAAGGTCTGGCAGTCGGCGCTTTAGCTTTGCGTGAGTTCATACGGATGGCGGGTTGGGGTGGGTTGCGGACACCTACACACGGCGGCGATAAGCCAGATGCGCGAGCGTCGTTCGATTCCGGCGCGTTTCACATGAAGCGTCTCTATCTGTCTGCCTCGCCGCCTTGGTGCTCTGGGCATGTTGCTTCCGAAACGAAGCTAGATTGCGAATTGTCGAAGAACTGACTATCCCGATGTTGAGAGTGCTTCGCAACAATTCGGGACTATCGCCGACCTGCGGGGCTACCGCATAGGGGCGATTACGCGTGTTGGATGAAACCAAGGCATTGCGGGTGTATCAGGAGCAGCGCACGCTGCTCCTGAACTGCGCCCAACGCATCCTTGGTGACCCGATGCGTGCTGAGGACATCGTTCACGACGCCTGGATCGCGGCTTGTGATCGTGCTGACCGGCAGGACGTCCGCGAGTTCGGCGCTTACCTCTATCTGACTGTCCGCAACATGGCGATCGACGCCTTGCGGCGCGGCGAGCGGTATCAGGCCATCGCGGGCGGGAACTATGAGGCGGCCGCGGCGACGGTCGCGGATTCGGCGCCATCCGCCGACGCCAAGATCGAGGGCGAGCAAGAACTGGAGCGTTTCAGGGAGGCGTTGGCACTATTGCCGGAGCGGCAGCGCATTGCCGTCGAGATGCACCGCATCGGCAACATGAAGCTGCACGAGATTGCCGGGCGCTTCGGCATCTCGACCGCCTACGCGCATCAGCTCGTATCGAAGGGGCTCGCGGCCTGCGCGAAATATCTGAAGGAAGGTCGCTAGGTCGTGCCGCGAATTATTTTGACTGCCTCACCTGAAATCGCGCGTCCTCGTTCGCCTTATGGTTATGAGGACACTCGCACGCGAGATCCCGGAGAACCGAAATCGTCCGCATCCGTGGCCGGAGGCGTGCTGTGACGGCTGATCGTGACGCAATTCTGCTTGAGGCCGCGGAATGGTATTCCCGCGTGATGGAGGACGACGATCCGGTCGCGGCCGAGGGGCTGCACGACTGGCTCGATGCCGATCCTCTTCACGCCGAATGCTGGACGGATATCGTCCAGACGGGCGCCGGAATCGCCCGGCTGCAACCGGCCACTTCCGCGCAGTGGGACGCCCCCCCCGCCGAACCGACCAAACTCCCCCCTTCCGCGCCCTACCGCACCGCTGGACGCGTGCCGCCGTGGCGCAGGGGTAAACGGCGCATAGGTCTGGTGGCCGTGGCCGCCGCAGTCTGCGCAGTTGCGTTGGCGGCGCCTCAAGCGCTGCTGTGGATGCAGGCGGACCAGATCACCGGCGCAGGCGAGGTCCGTGCGATCAGGCTGGCCGATGGCAGCCGGGTCGATCTTGGCCCGGCGAGCGCCATCGCGGTCGACTATTCCGGTCGGCAGCGGCACATTCGGTTGATTCAGGGTGAGGCGTGGTTCGAAGTGGCGCGCGATCCCGTGCGTCCGTTCCGCGTCAAGGCAGACAGGCTGACGGCCACGGTGCTGGGCACCGGCTTCGAAGTACAGGCGCTCGGCAATGCCGATCGGGTCCGGGTCGGCCATGGCCGCGTGCGGGTCGAAGAGCGCGGTGGCGCTTCACCCGCCAGGGAGCTTACCGCCGGTCAATGGGTGACGATCGGGTCCGGCTCTCGGCTTACAGCGGGCACGGCGTCAGCGACTGCGTTCGGACAGTGGCGCGAGGGCGGTCTGTTCGTTGAAGGTGAGAGCATTGGCAGCGTGATCGACCAGATCCGACCCTGGTATCAGGGGAAGATCATGGTTCTCTCCGGCAACCTGTCCACACGTCCGGTCACCGGCTTCGTCAAAGCCAACGATCCGGTCCGCGCGATCACCAATCTGGTCGCCCCGCATGGTGGCAAAGTGACGCGCGTCACACCCTGGGTGCTGATTGTATCGGGTGGCTGAACGCGCGTTCTCCAACGCGCCCGCAAATTTTTTTTCGTCCCCCACCTGAAATCGGAATTCACCAAGCGTCTTCGTTCGTGAGCGAGCCACTTTTGCGAAGCATTAGCAGATGGGCTCCGAGCTATGCATCGAAGGAGATTGACTTGAAAATCGGGGGATCATCAGAACGACGGCTGTTCCGTTACGCATTTTGCGGAGCCTTGCTGACCACAATCGCGCTGGGTGGGATTGCGGCACCGGCCGCCTATGCGCAGAGCGCGTCCGCCAGCCAGCGCGACTTCTCCATTCCGGCCCAGTCTCTGGCTCAAGCGCTCGCGGCATTTGGTCGCCAGTCGGGCATAGATGTGACGGCCAGCCCGCCGTTGGTTGAGGGAAAGACGAGCTCGGCGGTTGCAGGCAAGATTTCCCCTGCGGAAGCGTTGAGCAGATTGCTTACGGGAACAGGCCTCACTTTCCGCTTTATCAGTGCAACTGGCGTTACGCTGGAGCGCGCGCCGGAGAGTGCGGATGGATCTATCCAGCTCGGGCCGGTCCGGGTCGAAGGAACTGGAAACGACGGAGTTGGCTCACCCGTTTATGACGGCGAGGCGACCGCTACCGCGCCGGTCCGCGGTTATATCGCCGTCCGCAGCGCCAGCGGCACACGCTCGGATACGCCGATCATCGAGACACCGCAGACTGTCAATATCGTCGGCCGCCAGCAAATGGAGGATCAGGGCGCCCTGACCGTGGGCGATGCGCTGCGCTACACGCCCGGCATCGTGACAGGCCTGGCGGGCGGGCAAGCCGACCGCCACGACAGCTATTTCGTGCGCGGCGAGGGCGGCTTCTCGGCGGCGGCGCAATATGCCAGCATGCTCGACGGGATGCGATGGCGCTTCACCGACCGGACCACGGTGCAGTTCGACCCCTGGATGCTCGAGCGGGTCGAGGTGGTGAAAGGTCCCTCTTCGACCCTGTTCGG
>JASGDV010000197.1:0-4511 GCA_049841255.1 Sphingobium sp. | reverse complement strand
GAGCGATGCCGGGAAAGCTGATGCCGGGCACGCCATCCATCTGAAACGGCACCAGCAAGCCGTGCCAGTGGATGGAGGTCGGTTCGGAAAGCGTGTTCGTCACGGCGATGCGCACCGTCTGTTCCTGCCGCAGCCGCAGCAGCGGCGCGGGCAGCGTGCCGTTCACCGTAACCGCATGGCCGGACCGCCCGCCGGTCGCGAAGTGGCTCTGCCCGATCTGCAACGCGATCGCGTCGCCCGACAGCGTGCCGAAGCCGTTTGCGGTATGCGCAAGCCCAACAGAGCCGCTGCGCGCCCAGGCCGGAGAATATCCGGCCAGCCCCAGGCTTCCGGCAAAAGCCGCGCCAAGGGAAAGAAAACGTCTGCGTTCGAGCAGGGGAACGGCGAAAGGGAAGTGCGGCGTCATGTTGGAGATACGCGATACGCGCGCCTTATCCCTCGACAAGATACGATAATTTTTTCCGCGCCCGTGCGAGCCGGGTTTCGACTGCCTTGCGGCTGATCCCCAGTATTTCGGCGGCCTGATTCTGCGCGATGCCCTCGATCGCGCAAAGCACCAGCGGCTCTTTCAGGCTGGCGGGCAAGGCCGCGATCGCGACATGGATGCGCGCGACCTCTCCGCGAGAGGCTAGCGCCTGTTCGGGATCATGTTGCGGATCGGCGACGGCGGTGGCCTCCTCGATCGGCAGCGAGAAAGTGAACAGCCGCCGGACGGCGCGGCGGCGGGTCCAGTCATGGCACTTGTTGAGGGCAATCCGCAGGACCCATGCCCGGAAAGGGCGCGCCGGATCGTAGCGGCCAAGGGCGAGAAACGCGGCGACGAAGGCCTCCTGCGTAACATCCAGCGCATCCGCGTCGTTGCCGATGTAACCGCGCACCACGCGGAACACGCCCTCGCGGTGTGCATCCATCAAGGCTGCGAAGCCGGCCTGCTCGCCGCCAAGCGCTGCCGCGACGGCCTCGGCATCCGGCATCTCCATGCCTAGTCCTCGGCAGGGGCCGTCAGAGCCTCGGCGACCGCCTTGTCGAACTGCGCCTTCTGCTGAGGACGCAGCACGCCGCGCATCGCAAAGACGTGTTGCAGCGTCATCTTCTGCAATACCCCCATGGCGACATGTGAACGATCGACGGCGTGCTCGACACCGGGGCCATAGCCGTGCTCGGTGGAAATCGCCTTCGCCAGATCGGCATTCGCCGCGAGCAGTTCGCCTTCGAAGTGGCTGCGCTTCGCGGCGAACCCGTCCTCCAGCTTTTCGATCCGCTTTTTCTGGCCGGGGTCGAGATCAAGGTCGTTGTGCAACACTGCATGCAGGCGGGTTTCCGGCCCCGCCCCCACGCGCAGCGTTTGCCCCACCCATACCGAGCCCAGCGTCACCAGCGCCGCCGCCAGAGCGACCAGAACGTAGCGGGAAGCCTGCCCCATCGTCAGATAGCCAGACGGTGGGACGGCGCGGCATCCGGCAGGCTCAGCAACGGCATCGCGCCGTGATGGCCGTGTCCGTCAGCACCCACCGGCAACGCCAGACCACCCCACAGGCCTATGAGCGCCGCGATCCCGCAAGCCAGAACCAGCCCGCGCCGGGCTGCAACGCGCTCACGCCCGGCGGCGAGGCCTGCGATCACTCCACGGTCGATCGACGCCAGCATGGCAGGCACCGGCTCGCTTCGCAAAACGGCGAACACGTCGTCATCGTCGTTCATCCGCCCGGTATCTCCTCAAGACGCATCATGCGCCACCTATACGCGCCCGATCCGGTTTTCCCTCATCCCAAAGCCGGAAAAAAATTTGGCATCTCGCCGAGGGATGCACCGCGCACTTCGCGTATCCCCGGTGCTGGCTGGACAGGTCTGTCGGTCCGGCAAGGAAAAGGGAAATCTCATGCGTAACCTCACTTTCGCCGCCGCCGCACTGGCCCTAGCCATCGCCGGCGCGCCTGCCATCGCCTTCGCTCACCCCAAGCTGGTCAGTTCCACGCCTGCAGCCAACGCGACCGTGGCCAAGGCCAGCGCCATCACGCTCAGTTTCTCGGAAGAACTCGTCGCCCCGCTTTCGGGCATCGACCTCGTCATGACCGGGATGCCGGGCATGGCGGACCACAAGCCGATGCCGATCAAGGGCCTTGCCACCAAGGTCAAGGACAAGACCCTGACCGTCGCCATGCCCCGCCCGCTTCCCAGCGGTACCTACCAGCTTTCCTGGCACGCCGTCGCGGCGGACCAGCACCGGGTCGAAGGCACCTACAGCTTCACCGTCCGCTGAGCCGCATTCATGGACAGCCTCGTCGCCGCGCGGTTCATCAGTTACACACTGCTGCTCGCAGTGGCGGGGCTGCCCTTCTATGCCGCCATTCGCAAGCGATCGCGCTTTGACGCCCGCGCCCGGATCGTTCTGGCGATACTTGCCTTGGGCGCCCTGGTGTCCTCGATCGGATGGGCCTTCGCCAATGTCGCGGCGATGGCCGACATGCCTCTGGCAGCACTCGACACCGAAACGTTCACAATGGTGCTTCGCGCCACCCCGCTTGGCACAGTATTAAGCGTTCGCACGGCCTTGCTGGTGCTGTTTTGCCTAGCGTTGGTTCTTCGCCCCTCGCCGGTTCTGCTTTCAGCTCTTGCACTTCCTGGCTTGGCCACTGCGGCATGGGCGGGCCATGCCGGTGCCGGTGAAGGAACGGCCGGCCTTGTACTGCGGGCCTGCGACGTCGTCCATCTCATGGGTGCTTCGCTCTGGCTCGGCGCTCTGCTTTCGTTTGTCACCCGCCTCTTGGGTCGGTCGCAAACTGCAGCCGCTCTGGATGACCTTGCCGGGTTCGCACGTATGGGATCTATGGTAGTTTTAGCTCTATTATTTACCGGAACGCTCAACGCTTGGCTGATCGCTGATCCCGTCAATGTTCCGCCGAATGATCTGTTATCTGCGCCATGGCTCCGTCTTATCGGCGTAAAGATCGTACTGTTTTTCGCTATGCTCGGCTTCGCGGCCATGAACCGCTGGTACTTAGTTCCTGCGGTTGTGACTAACGGCCCAAGTGAACTGAAAGCCCTGAAAACGTCTGTGATCCTAGAAACTGTTTGCGCCATAGCAGTTGTCGCTGCGGTTTCAGTCGCGGGTCAATTGCCTCCGATTGGACCTTAACCAAGAAAGATAAACTTGAATGTGGCATGCATCGGATGGTCATCGGCAGAGGCCTGACTGCGTCCCCCAACGATCCCATGATTCGGATATGATCTTCGAGGCATGTCACCAGAGATAAGCTTGCCCTTCGATATCCGCCACCTCCGCTATGCCGTCGCCGCTGCCGATCACGGCAGCTTCTACCGTGCGGCAAGAGCGCTGGACGTGGAGCAATCGACATTGAGCCGCGCCATCCTCAAGCTGGAGCGCGTGGCCGGCGGCAAGATTTTCAACCGTACCCGCTCCGGCGTTACTCTGACCATCGCAGGCGCGCAATTCATCCGCAGCGCCCGGCCGATGGTGGCGAGCGCAGACCGGATGGTGACGACGATGCGCGCGGCCGGGCAAGGCCGCGCCGGCGGGCTCAGTATCGGGCACAACAACGCCGTTTCGGCCGGCAATCTGCGCGCGGCCATCCTCGGCTGGGGCGATGCCCATCCCGAGGTTGAACTGGACGGGGTGGAGGCCGATCGGGAGGCGTTGATGGCCGGGCTCAATACCGGCGCGATCGACATCGCGATTCTGGTGGGCGACGCTCCCTGTGACGGTTTCCGGCACGAGATGTTCTGGAGCGAGCGGGTGATGGCCGCCCTGCCGGCCGGTCACTCTCTGGCGGACCATGATCCGCTGCACTGGACCGATCTGCGCCACGAACGCTTCCTGCTCCCCGCCACCGACCCCGGCCCGGACATCCACGACATGCTGATCGGCCGGCTGTCGGTCGCCGGCCTACAGCCGGACATCAGAATGCACCATGTCAGCCGCGAGGGCATACTGAGCATCCTGGGCGGCGGGCTCGCGCTTTCGATCATATGCGAGGGCGGGACCGGCGCGTGCTATCCCAATGTGGTCTATCGGCAGGTCCACGGCGAGCAGGGCACCGCGTTGATCAGCTATTCCGGCTATTGGCGAGAGGACAATGCCAATCCCGCGCTGCGGCGGTTCCTGGCCTTCGTGCGCGACCACCATGCGCTGGCCTTCGCCATTCCGTGAGTTGGCGCGGGCAAGACATGGAACGTTAACCGGCCCGATCGCAACCAACGAGCCGCCTGATTTGATGCGCCTGGGAAAGGAAATCGTCATGACACAAGGCAGGACACTCATCATCGTGTTGGTCGCGCTGGTCGTAGGGTTCGGGACCGGCTTCGTCGCGCGGCCGATCATTGCGCCCGCTGAACAAGCGGCCGTGGTCGCGAGCCCCCCGCCAGCTATCGCGGCCCCGGTCGAGTCGCGCGGAAAGCAGTATTTCGCGGCGCATCTCGACGAGGCGCGACAGGTTCTGGCGCAATGCGTGGAAGGCTCGGTTCGCGGCGGCGAATGCTTCAACGCGGATATG
>JASGDV010000196.1:0-10009 GCA_049841255.1 Sphingobium sp. | reverse complement strand
GGAGCGGCAGCAGGTGCTGTCGACCGACCAGCTTCGCCTGCAGGTGGACGCCTTCGCCCGCTATCGCATCGTCGATCCGCTGCGCATGTATATTGCGGCGGGGAGCGAGGAGCGCGTGTCCGACGCGCTTCGCCCGATTCTGGGATCGGCGCTGCGGAACGAATTGGGCAAGCGGCCCTTCGCGGCGCTGCTCAGCCCCGAGCGGGGCCAGGTGATGCAGAATATCGAGGCGGGGCTGGACCGCGTGGCGCGGCAATATGGCGCGGAGATCGTCGATGTCCGCATCAAGCGCGCCGACCTGCCCGACGGCACGCCGCTGGAAAGCGCCTTCACCCGGATGCGGACGGCGCGCGAGCAGGAGGCGCTCACCATCCGCGCGCAGGGCGCCAAGCAGGCGCAGATCATCCGCGCCGAAGCCGACGCGAATGCCGCCCGAATCTACGCGGAAAGCTTCGGCAAGGACCCGCAATTCTACGATTTCTATCGAGCGATGCAGTCCTACCGCTATACCTTCGCGCCGGACCGGCAGGGGCAGACCAACATGATCCTGTCACGAGACAACGAATTCCTGCGGCAATTCCAGGGCCGATGAGGTCATTACGGAACCAGAGTCATTCAATATGGGTTAAGGCGGGGCGGCGCATCGAGGATTCCCCCGGAGTCCCGCCCTTCCATTCTCGAAGATCATGAGAGGACCGTCACGAGTGCGTTACGCTTATGCCATTACCGGCGCCCTGCTGCTTGGCGGCACCGCCATCGCTGTCACCTCAAGCTCCAATGTCGGCGCGCAGACCGCGCAGAATGAAGGCATGCAGGCAGCCGCCCCCGCAGGCGCGCCCGCCAGCCTCGCCGACATGGTGGAAAAACTGCAACCCGCCGTCGTCAACATCTCGACCAAGCAGCGGGTTCAGGTGCAGAATCCCTTTGCCGGCACGCCCTTCGGCGACCTGTTCGGTTTCGGGCAGGGCGGCGGAGGCCAGCCGCAGACGCGGCAGGCGCAATCGCTGGGTTCGGGCTTCATCATCTCGCCCGACGGCTATATCGTCACCAACAACCATGTGGTGTCGGCGGGCGCGGAAGGCGCGACCGTCGATTCGATCACGGTGACGCTCACCAACCGGGAGGAATATTCCGCGAAGCTGGTGGGCCGCGATCCCGCCACCGACATCGCCGTGTTGAAGATCGACGCGAAGAAGGCGCTGCCCTTCGTCAAGTTCGGCGACAGCACCCGCGCCCGCGTGGGCGACTGGGTGGTGGCGATCGGCAATCCCTTCGCCCTTTCGGGCACGGTGACCGCGGGCATCATCTCCGCCCTGCATCGCGGGACCGGCGGCACTTACGACAAGTTCATCCAGACCGACGCGTCGATTAATCAGGGCAATAGCGGCGGCCCGATGTTCGACATGAACGGTAATGTGATCGGCATCAACAGCCAGATCCTGTCGCCTTCGGGCGGCAATGTCGGCATCGGCTTCGCCATCCCGTCCGAACAGGCGGCCCCCATCGTCGACACGCTTCGCAAGGGGCAGACGGTCAAGCGCGGCTATCTGGGCATCCAGATCACGCCGCTGGGCGAGGACATGGCCGATTCGCTGGGCCTCGCCAAGAATCGCGGCGAGTTCGTGCAGGGCGTCGAGCCGGGCAAGGGCGCGGACAAGGCCGGGATCAAGGCGGGCGACGTGATCGTCAGCGTCGCGGGCCAGGAAGTGACGCCGGACCAGAATCTGTCGTCCATCGTCGCCAATCAGGCGATCGGCGCGCGCGTCCCCATCGTCATCATCCGCAACGGCCAGCGGCAGAATGTGACCGCCATCGTCGGCGAAAGGCCCCCTGAAGACCAGCTCAACAGCTTCGCGCCGCAGGACGATGACCAACTGGGCCAGCAGGACAGCCAGCCCGACAACGGACAGGCGGCGCAGAAGTCGCTCGGCATCTCCGCCATCCCGCTGACCTCCGGCATCATCCGTCAGCTTGGCATTCCGGCCGATACGCGCGGCATCGCCATCACGGCGGTCGACGCCTCCACCGACGCGGGCGCGAAGGGCCTGCGCCGCGGAGATGTTATCATCAGCGCCAATAACCGCCCGGTCGCCAGCCAGGCCGAACTGGACGCGGCGGTGAAGCAGGTATCGTCGCAGGGACGCAGCGCGATCCTGTTGCAGGTGCTGCGGCGCGGACAGCCGGCGATCTTCCTGCCGGTGCGGCTGCGCGACAAATAAGGCGGGATAGGATAAGCGGATCATGATGGGCCGCGCTTATCGGAAGGTCTGTTGAAAGGCTGATCCGATAGGCGCGGCCCAATGCTTTTCTAAGGAGCATGGGGCAATGAGCGACGGCATTTTCATCGGACTGGGCGCGCCGGACAAGGACGGCGGCTTGCCCCAATATCTGAACCTTCGGCGCGCCAACCGCCACGGCCTGATCGCCGGGGCGACCGGCACGGGCAAGACGGTGACGTTGCAGGGCATAGCGGAGAGCTTTTCGGCGCTGGGCGTGCCGGTGTTCCTTTCCGATGTGAAGGGCGACCTGTCGGGCATCTCCATGGCCGGATCGCCCACCGCGAAAAATGCGGACAAGCTGGTCGAGCGGGCTAAGGAAATCGGCCTCGACAATTACAGCTATGCCGACAATCCGGCGATCTTCTGGGACCTTTACGGGGAACAGGGTCATCCGATCCGCACCACCGTCAGCGAGATGGGGCCGCTGCTGCTTTCCCGCCTGATGGGCCTCAACGACACGCAGGAAGGCGTGCTGTCTATCGCGTTCAAATATGCCGATGAGGAAGGGCTGCTGCTGCTCGATCTGGGCGATCTGCAATCCATGCTGGCCTATTGCGCGGAGAATGCGGACAGTCTTTCCGCCCGTTACGGCAATGTCACCAAGGCCAGCGTAGGGGCGATCCAGCGGCAACTCCTCCAGTTGGAAAGCCAGGGAGGCGCGCATTTCTTCGGCGAGCCCGCGCTCGACATCCACGACTTCCTGAAGGTGGACGACAAGGGCCGGGGCTATATCAACATCCTCGCCGCCGACAGGCTGATGCAGAGCCCGAAGCTCTACGCCACCTTCCTGCTGTGGCTGCTGTCCGAACTGTTCGAGACGCTGCCCGAAGTGGGCGATCCGGACAAGCCGGTGCTGGTCTTCTTCTTCGACGAGGCGCATCTGCTGTTCGACGATGTGCCCCCGGCGCTGGAGGACAAGATAGAACAGGTCGTGCGCCTGATCCGGTCCAAGGGCGTGGGCGTCTATTTCGTGACGCAAAATCCCATCGACATCCCCGAAGCGGTGGCAGGACAGCTTGGCAACCGGGTGCAGCATGCGTTGCGGGCCTTCACGCCCCGCGACCAGAAGGCGATCAAGGCGGCGGCGGATACCTTCCGCATCAACCCGAACCTCAACGTCGAAACAGCCATCACGGAACTGAAGGTCGGCGAGGCGCTGGTCTCGCTGCTTCAGGAAGATGGATCGCCCGGCATCGTCCAGCGCACGCTGATCGCTCCGCCCCGTTCGCGGCTGGGTCCGGTGGACGCCAAGGAACGGGCGATCATCCAGTCCATTTCGCCCTGCACCGGCAAATATGACACGGCCGTCAATCGGGAATCGGCGCAGGAAATCCTCGCCGCGCGCGGACAGGCCGCCGCCGCCGCCGCAGAGGCGGCCAAGGCGCAGGTGGAAGCCGACAAGGCGGCCGCCGCGCAGGCCAAGGTCGAAGCGAAGCAGCGCGAGCAGGAGTTGAAGGAGCAGGCGCGCCGGGACGCCGCCGCCGCGCGGGAAGCGGCCAAGCCTTCCGCCCTGGACAGGGCGGTGCAGTCCGCGACCCGTTCCGCCGCCTCCTCGGTCGGGCGGCAGGTCGCCAACGAATTGGGCCGCGCCGTATTCGGCGGGTCGAGCCGCAGTTCCTCCGGCGGAATCGCGGGTAAGCTGGTCCGGGGCATATTGGGGGGACTCTTCAAATAGCGGCGGATGATCCCTTCCCCCGGGCCGATGATGACGGTATCATAATGGCTTGGTCAGGGAGGACGGACATCATGGCGGCACGGTGCGGGATTTTCACGATGACGGCTTTGGCGGCCGGCCTGATGGCCGGGCCTTCCGCATTCGCGCAAAGTCATGGCGACCTGCATCGCGCCGTGGATGCCGCGATCCTGAGCGACGTGGCCGCCGACCGGCAGGCCGAGCGGGAGGCGAAGCGCCAGCCCTATGCCTCGCCCGGCGGCTATGGCTCCATCGCGACGGCTGGAGCCGCGCGCGACGCCTGCTCGGAAAAGGCGCTCGCGCAGGCGGGCATGGGCGCGAGGATAGTCGGCAGGCCCAGCGCAAGCACCATGTCGACCGGATGGGAAGTGGAAGGCATGGTCGGCTCCGCATCCGATTCCGTGCCGTTCGTCTGTTCGGTGCGCAATGGTTCGGTGACCGGCATCCTGCTGCGGCGCGGGGAATAACGGCCTGGCGGGTTGGCCGTCATGTCCGTTCGGACCGAGGTGGAGATGAGCGAAGTCGAAGGGCCGTATCGAAGGGTCTGATTTCGGCCAATTGCGGACATCCAACCTTCGTCATCCCAGCGGAAGCTGGGATCTCTCTGGGTCTGATTGCGCCTCTAGAAGAGAGATGCCAGCTTTCGCTGGCATGACGGGCAAGGAATGTCCTTTCCTTATTCCAATTAAAGTGCACCGTGCTCCTGCGCAGGCAGGAGCCCAGTTCTACTGGCTGATCTGGGCTCCTGCCTGCGTAGGAGCACGGTGCATATTGGAAGCGGATCATCCGCTCCCCACCCAAACTCGCCAATGCCATAGCAGGGACATAGAGGCGGCAAGAATAACTGCTTCCCTTTGCGCCGCCTATGGTTGCCGTTTGCAACGTAGCCCGGCTAAGGAGGGCGCATGACGCCTCCCTCCACGTCCCGCCATCCGCTTCGTTTTGCTGATTTCCGCGCCTATCTGGCGGGCCGTTTCCTGTCCGTGCTGGCCCAATATGGCATGATGATCGTGCTGGGGTGGCAGGCCTATAATGTCGCGCGCGAGACGATGAGCACATCGGGCGCGGCGGCCCAGTTGGGCCTGATCGGCCTTGCGCAGTTCGTGCCGCTGTTCTTCCTGACGCCGGTGACGGGTTGGGTCGCGGACCATTTCGACCGGCGCATGATCGTGCGGATCACCCTGTCGCTGCTGGCGCTTTCCTCCGGGCTGCTCGCCTTCGCGACATGGGAGGGATGGGTCAGCCTGCCGCTGATCTTCGGCATCGCGGCCATTGTCGGCGTCGCCCGCGCCTTCAACGGTCCGGCCTATAGCGCGCTGGCCCCCAATCTGGTGCCGCGCGAAGTCTTGCCCAACGCCATCGCCATCTCCAGCGTGGTCTGGCAGACCGGCATGATCGCCGGTCCGGCCTTGGGCGGCTATGCTTATGCGATAGAGCCGTGGGGCGCCTATGCGCTGGCGTCGGCGCTGTTCGCCATCGCGCTCCTTTGCATGATGCTGATCGGGCCGGTGCCGCAGCCGCCGCGCGACACCACGCGCCACCCGATCCGGCAGATGGTGGACGGCTTCGCCTACGTCCGCACCAACAGGCTGGTGCTGGCCGCGATCACGCTGGACCTGTTCGCGGTGCTGCTGGCGGGCGCGACGGCGCTGCTGCCGGTCTATGCGCGCGACATATTGCATGTGGGATCGAGGGGCCTGGGCCATCTGGCCGCGTCGCCCGGTATCGGCGCGGGGATCACGGCGCTCTATTTCTCCTTCCGGCCGATGAAGAAGGAGGTGGGCCTCAAGATGCTGGGCGCGGTGATCCTTTTCGGACTTGCCACCATCCTCTTCGGCTGCACCGCCTTCATGCCGCGCAGCATCGCCATGGAGGTCGGGATCGTTGCCCTGATCGGGCTGGGCAGCGTCGACATGGTGTCGGTCTATGTCCGCCAGTCGCTGATCCAGCTTCACACGCCCGACGCCATGCGGGGCCGCGTATCAAGCCTCTCGCAACTCACCATTTCCGCCTCCAACGAACTGGGGGAAGCGGAGTCCGGTTTTCTCGCCGCGCTGGTCGGGCCGATTGCGGCCGTGATCGGCGGAGGAATCGGCGCTATCGTCATCACAATTGTCTGGGCGCGGCTCTTTCCCGAACTGCGCCTTGCACGCACATTCGACCCACCCGACATAAGGGAGGCGGACATCAGCCAGGAGAAGTCCTCATGAAAGCTGCCAATATCCTCGAAACCATCGGCAACACGCCGCATATCCGGGTCAACAAGCTGTTCGGCGACGCGGAGGTGTGGATCAAGTCGGAACGCGCCAACCCCGCCGGGTCGATCAAGGACCGCATCGCCCTCGCCATGATCGAAGCAGCGGAGGCTTCGGGCGAGCTGAAACCCGGCGGCACCATCATCGAACCGACTTCGGGCAATACGGGCGTCGGCCTCGCCATGGTCGCGGCGGTCAAAGGTTACAAGCTGATCCTCGTCATGCCCGAAAGCATGTCCATCGAACGCCGCCGCCTGATGCTGGCCTATGGCGCCAGCTTCGATCTGACGCCGCGCGAAAAGGGGATGAAGGGCGCCATCGAACGCGCGCTGGAGCTGATCGACCAGACGCCGGGCGCCTGGATGCCCCAGCAGTTCGAGAACCCCGCCAATATCGACGTGCATGTCCGCACCACCGCGCAGGAGATCGCGAAAGACTTCGCGGATACGCCGCTCGATGCGATCATCACGGGCGTGGGCACCGGGGGGCACATCACCGGGGTGGCCGACGTGCTCAAGAAGCTGTGGCCGAACCTCAAGGTCTATGCGGTCGAACCCACCCTCTCCCCCGTCATCAGCGGCGGGCAGCCGGGGCCGCACTCCATTCAGGGCATCGGTGCGGGCTTCATTCCGGCGAACCTGCACACGCAGCTTCTGGACGGCGTGATTCAGGTCGATCCCGCCGACGCCAAGGATTATGCGAGGCGGGCGGCCAGCGAGGAAGGGATGCTGGTCGGCATCTCCTCCGGCGCGACGCTGGCGGCCATCGCGCAGAAGATCAGGGAACTGCCAGCGGGGAGCCGCGTTCTGGGCTTCAACTATGACACCGGCGAACGCTATCTGTCCGTCCCCGATTTCCTGCCGGAATAAAGGCGAGACGAAAGCGGCATGACGGAAAACCCCCATCGGAAGGAGCCGCATCCCGCGATGTGGCTCCTCTGGTTCGTGCTGTTCGCCGGCCTGCCGGTGGCGGTCGCGAGCTGGGAAGCGCGAGAGCGGCCTCTGACGGCGCCGCGCTTCGCCGTCGCGCCTGCGGGACAGGCCATCCGGCCTCATAGTCCTCCCCCGCCCGTCGAGCCGGTGGAGGTCTACAATCTCGACGCCGATCAGGCGCGGGCGCTCAATGCGGCCGTGCCTTTTTCCCATGCGCCCAATCCGGCGGCGCGTCCCTTCGTCTTTCAGGGATCGGAAAGCGATCTGGCGCGCGCGACGGACTGCCTGGCCGCCGCGCAGCTTTACGAGGCGGGCGACGACGCGGTGGGCGAGAAGGCCGTGGCGCAGGTCGTGCTCAATCGCGTGCGGCATCCCGCCTTCCCCAAGACGGTATGCGGCGTCGTCTTTCAGGGACAGGAACGGGCGACGGGATGCCAGTTCACCTTCACCTGCGACGGGGCGCTGGCCCGCACATACAGTCAAACGGCCTGGAACCGGGCGCGGGATATCGCGAAACAGGCTCTGGCGGGCCAGGTGTTCAAGCCGGTCGGCTATGCCACGCATTACCATACCGATTGGGTGATCCCCTATTGGAGCGGCAGTCTGGACAAGGTCGCGACGGTAGGGACGCATCTGTTCTTCCGCTGGCGGGGATGGTGGGGGACGCCGCCCGCCTTTCGCAAGCTGGGCGAAATAAGGGAGCCGTCGATCGCGCGGATCGCCCGCCTTTCCGCGGCGCATCAGGGCGCGCCGGGGGCGGCGCTTGGCCTTCCCCTGCTGCTGGCGGGCGGTTCGGCGGCGGAACTGGCGAACCAGCCGCAAAAGCCGGTCGAGGCGATGGCGGGGATACGGCTGGTGCTGATCGCGCCGGGAGCGAAGAGCTTTCTGGTGGAGCTGGCGCGGGACAGCGCGCCCGACGGCTGGCCCGCCATGGCGCGGACCTTCTGCGCGGGACGGGCGGAATGCCGGATCATGGGATGGCGCGCCGGGAAAGCGCCCACGGCTCTTCCCCTGACCGGCGACCAGATGGAAAGCATGACCTTCGCCTATATCCACAATGCCACGACCGGATTGCAGCGGGCGCGGTGGAACTGTGCCGAGGTGCCGCGCGGCAACCCGACCGAATGCATGGTGCAACGGCTGCCTGCCGCTCAGGCGAAGGCGGATGTCGCGGGCGGGCTTGACGGCGTAAGACGCAAGGAGCGATTCGAAACGGTGAAGATCGCCCCTCCTCCGCCGGTGAAGGTCGAACCGACATTGAATCCTTGAAAGTGGCGCGCAGGCGGGGGGGGTAGGTGGCTTCCAGACGCTCGCACCCGTTCGCCCTGAGCTTGTCGAAGGGTCACACTTCTTCTTCAAACACAATGTCATGAAGAAAAGAAAAGGGCTTCGACAAGCTCAGCCCGAACGGATGAATGAGTGTCCCCTCATGGCCGAAGCCGCCATCGCAGGAATTCGCGAAAGCAGGACAGCCTCTAATCCAGTTCCATGGCGAGTGGGGATTGGCCGTTTGTCACGCGGCGCATCGTGGCCCGGTCGGTGAGCAGGTCGGCGATGCTGTAGCTGTCGAATACCGCCAGCATGGCCTGCACGCCCCTGGAAAGCACGTCCGTGAGGCCGCAGGCAGGGGAGAGTGAGCAACTGGGGCATTCGGCAAGCTGGAAGCCTTCCTCCGTGCGGCGGACGACTTCGCCCACGCCGATCTGATGCGCGGGGCGGGCGAGACGCATCCCGCCGCTGCGGCCGCGCAGGGTTTCGACGAAGCCGTCATGGGCCAGCGCGTTCACGACCTTCATCAGATGATTGTGGGAAATGCCATAGGCGCGGGAAATCTCGCCGATGGAGCAGAGCCGCTCCTCGTGCAGGGCGAGATGGATGAGCACCCGCAGCGAATAATCGGTGTAGCGCGTCAACCGCATGGAGGCGTTCTAGCGGGTTTGAACATCGGAATACATGTATAATGATGGCATCTCTGCGTCGTCCTATTTATATGAAAATAATTCTGTTTAATACCAAATAATAGTCATTTTCCTTATTCTATGCCCGCGCCCAGATTGGCCTTCTGAGTGAAGGATGCTTCATGACATCGGTGCCCGGAGAGGACCCTGTGCAGGCAGGCCGGAGCGCGGGAGGGAGCGGAACGCCGGGGATAAGCGCGAATGACGACATCGGAAATTCCGGGGAGTGCCTTGACCCCGGATCAGTGGCGACTGGTAGAGCAGCTTTCACGGTCGCTGGACACGATGCAGGCGCGCTGGGTCAGCGGCTATTTCGCCGGGTTTGACGCCGGGCTGCGCCATCCCCTGACGCAGCCCGCGTCATTCGCCCCCGCTCATGCGCGGGGGCTGACGATCCTTTACGGCACGGAAACCGGCAACGCCGCCGAACTCGCGCGGGCGCTGGAAGGGGCCGTGAAGGCGGCGGGGCTGACATGCGCCCTTGTCGACATGGCGGATTACAAGGTACGGCAATTGGGGCAGGAGCAGGACCTGCTGGTCATCGTCAGCACCTATGGCGAGGGCGATCCGCCGCAGCCCGCCACAGGCTTCTTCGAATTTGCCGAAGGACGCAAGGCGCCGAAGCTGGAGGGCGCACGCTTCGCCGTGCTGGCCCTGGGGGATTCCACCTATGAATATTTCTGTCAGGCGGGCAAGCGGCTCGACCAGCGGTTCGAGGAATTGGGGGCGCAAAGGATCGCGCCGCGCGTCGATTGCGACGTGGATTATGAGGAACCGGCGGAAGCGTGGATAAAAGCCATCGTCGCGCAACTGGCGAGCGAGGCGGAAGCCGCGCCCGGGCCGGCCGTCGCCGCGGCGACCGGCGCGGGGGTGGCTCCGGCCTCCGTCTACG
>JASGDV010000195.1:0-21957 GCA_049841255.1 Sphingobium sp. | reverse complement strand
CGCAGGCAGGAGCCCAGTTCCGCCGTCTGATCTGGGCTCCTGCCTGCGCAGGAGCACGGTGCATGTTGGAAGCAGACCGTCGCCAATCCACCCAAAACCGCCGCCTTGGGCTCACAAATAACATACTCTCCTATTTCCTACGGAGGGCGGCGGGCTTCCCCTGTAGGAACCCCCTTCAAAACTCTATAGCTTTGCTATCTCACTCTTTATCTCACTCTTGGATTCACCCGATGCCCGCCGATCCCAAAGCCAGCCCCGCCGACATCATGCCGCTCGCCACCGTCATGGCTCGCCTGCGCGATCCCGACACCGGCTGCCCCTGGGACATCCGGCAGGACTTCGCCAGCATCGCCCCCTATACCATCGAGGAAGCCTATGAAGTCGCCGACGCCATAGAGCGCAACGACATGCCCGCCCTCTGCGATGAACTGGGCGACCTGCTGCTCCAGGTCGTCTTCCACAGCCGCATGGCGGAACAGGCAGGACATTTCCATCTACAGGACGTCATCGACGGCATCACCGCCAAGATGATCCGCCGCCATCCCCATGTGTTCGACGACACCGCCCGCCGCGCGGACGGCCACGCCCAATGGGAAAGCATCAAGGCTGCCGAACGCGCCGAAAAGGAACCCGACCCCAGCGCACTCGCAGGCGTCGCCCTGGCCATTCCGGCGCTTCTCCGCGCGGAGAAACTCCAGAAGCGCGCTGCCCGGACCGGCTTCGACTGGCCCGACACCGTCGGCGTCCGGGCCAAGATCGAGGAAGAACTGGCCGAGGTCGAAGCCGCCGTCTCTCCGCAGGACCGGCAGGAGGAAATCGGCGACCTGCTCTTCGCCGTCGTCAACCTCGCCCGCCACCTGAAGGTCGACCCCGAAGTCGCCCTGCGCGCCGCCAACGCCAAGTTCGAACAGCGTTTCCGCCAGATGGAGGGCATGGCGGGCAGCGCCTTCGCCAATCTGTCCCTCGACGCGAAAGAAGCCCTGTGGCAACGCGCCAAAGGCAAGGCGAAAGCGGAACGGGTCTGACCGGCCTCAGCCGCTATTCCGCTTCAGGAACCGCGCCAGCGCGGAATCGGACAGGCGAACCTCGACGATCATCTCATCGGCCTCCGAGCGGCTGGAAAGCACTTCGCCATGCTCATGCAGCCAGGCGAGCGCAGCTCCTTCGGCCGACGGCACATGCAGGACATGAACACTGGCTCCCGCCGTCAACCGGGCGCTGATCGCCCGCTCAAGGCGATCCACGCCTTCGCCGGTCAGGGCCGACAGGATCACCACATCGTCCCGCCGTTCCGCTATCTCCCGCATGGTGGCGGCGGTTTCCGAATCGAGCAGGTCCAGCTTGTTCCACGCCTCGATGACAGGAGGCGGCTCATCGCCAGCTTCACCATCCCCTCGCCCATCCCCGATCACGCCCAGTTCGCCCAGCACGTCCAGAACATCCTCGCGCTGCGCTTCGGTATCGGGATGGGCGATATCGCGGACATGCACGATGAGGTCAGCGGACAGCACTTCTTCCAGCGTCGCGCGAAAGGCCGCGATCAACTGCGTCGGGAGGTCCGACACGAAACCCACCGTGTCCGACAATATCGCCTTGTCCAGTCCGGGCAGGGCAATCTGCCGCATCGTCGGGTCGAGCGTGGCGAACAGCAGGTCCTGCGCCATGACATCGGCCCCCGTCAGCCGGTTGAAAAGGGTCGACTTCCCCGCATTGGTATAGCCCACCAGTGCGATCACCGGCCACGGCGCCCGTTGCCGCCGCGCGCGGTGCAATCCCCGCGTCCGCGTCACCTGATCCAGTTCGCGGCGGATTTTCGCCATGCGGTCGCGGATCATCCGCCTGTCCGCTTCGATCTGCGTTTCGCCCGGACCGCCGAGGAAGCCGAACCCGCCCCGCTGCCGCTCAAGGTGGGTCCAGCTCCGCACCAGCCTGCCCGCCTGATAGTCGAGATGGGCCAGTTCGACCTGCAAGCGTCCTTCATTGGTCGCCGCCCGCTCCCCGAAGATTTCAAGGATCAGTCCCGTCCGGTCGATCACCTTGGCAGAGGTCGCCTTCTCCAGATTGCTCTGCTGAACCGGGCTGAGCGCGTTATCGACGATGACCAGTTCCGCCTGCTCGGCCTCCACCAGCGCCGCGATGCTTTCCACCTGCCCACTACCGAACAGCGTCGCAGGCTTGCGGTCGCGAACGCGAAAGGCCTGCGCCGCGCAAACCTCTATGCCGATCGCCAGCGCAAGCCCCTTCGCTTCTTCCAGCCGCGCGTCGCTGTCCCGCCGTTCCGCGCCCTGCGTTTCCGCGCGCACGACCACGGCCCGCGCGCCGCGCGTGACTTCATCGGATGAATCGCGGTTGAAGGTCGCCATGCGAACCTAAAAGCCGCGCGGCGGGATCAGACGGACAGGCCAGGTCAAGGGATCAGTCTTCGCCTTCGCCGGACAGGTCGACCGGATGAAGCGGCTGCACCGTGGAAATGGCGTGCTTGTAGACAAGCTGCACCATGCCGTCGCGTTCCAGCAGCATGCAGAACAGATCGAAAGCCGCGATCTCGCCCTGCAACATGACGCCATTCACAAGGAACATGGTCACCGGGCTGCCAGAGGTCCGAACGGCGTTCAGGAAGATTTCCTGCAACAGCCGCGACTTTCCGTTGGCATCGCCTGCCTTGCGAATATCGGTCAAATCCATCGGCTGCGCAGGCATGATCGTCGAAATCGCATGTTTGTAGACAAGCTGCGATTGCCCGTCACGGCGCAACAATACGGAGAAATTGTCGAACCAGGTGATGATGCCCTGCAACTTCACGCCCTTGACCAGGAACATGGTCACCGGCGTCTTGCTCTTGCGCAGGCTGTTGAGGAAAATATCCTGTAGATTGTTCACTTTATCGGCCATGGTCTTCACCAGTCCTTTATTGGCGGGACGTTGCCCGCACCCGCATCCCTGGGCAGGATGTCTTGCCTGCCTCCGCCAACCGGAAGCGAATGGACGTTACCGCAATTGCGAAGGGCCGTCCACCCGGCATCCCCCATCAGCTATCCTTGCCCTCCGTAATACCCAGCAGCTTGAGCTTGCGATGCAATGCCGAGCGTTCCATCCCGATGAATGTCGCGGTCCGGGATATGTTCCCGGAAAAACGCCTGATCTGAATGCGCAGATATTCGCGTTCGAAGCTCTCCCGCGCTTCCCTGAGAGGCGCGCCCATGATGGCGGACTGCCCGATTCCTTCGTCCCCGCCGCCACTGGTGAGTTCAGCAGGCAACATGTCCAGTTCGATGCGGCCGATCCGGTCACCGGGTGCAAGGATCATAGTGCGCTCAATCACATTGCGGAGCTGGCGGACGTTGCCCGGCCATTCATTTGCCTGCAACGCCGCCATGGCGTCGCTCGCGATCTCGGGAGAAGGAACCCGGCGGTCAGCCGCGAACCGGGCCAGATAATGTTCGACCAGAGGCGGAATGTCGTCGCGCCGCTCGGCCAGGGGCGGAATCGTCAGCGGCACGACATTGAGGCGATAGAACAGATCCTCCCGAAACCGCCGTTCCTCGATTTCGACCGCCAGATCGCGCGCTGTGGACGATATGACCCGGACATCGACCTTGACCTGCCTTTGCCCGCTGACCCGGGTGAAGCTCTGATCCGTCAGAACGCGCAGTATCTTGCCCTGCGTCGTCAGCGGCATGTCGGCGATCTCATCCAGATAGAGCGTGCCGCCATGGGCCTGTTCCAGATAGCCGGGGCGGACCAGACCGCTGGGGTCTTCCACGCCGAACAGTTCTTCCTCCACCCGGTCCGGATCCATGCGCGCGGCCGCGACGATGATGAAGGGCGCGTCGGCTCGCCCGCTCCAGCTATGGAGCATGCGGGCCGCCACTTCCTTGCCTACCCCTGCGGGACCGGAAATCAGAACGCGGCTGCCCGTGCCCGCGACTTTCTTGATCGTCGCGCGAACGGCGTTGATGGCGGCGGAGGTGCCCGTCAGTTCATCATCCTGTCCGAAACGGGCGCGCAGAACCTGATTTTCCCGGCGCAACCGCTCCGTCTCCGTGGCGCGGGAGACGAGATGCAGAAGACGGTCCGCCTCGAACGGCTTTTCGATGAAATCCGTCGCGCCCTTGCGGATCGCCGCGACGGCCGTGTCGATGTTGCCATGACCGGAAATCATCAGCACCGGAATGGTGGGATCGCGCCGCTTGATCTCATCCAGAAGGTCGAGCCCATCCATTTTCGACCCCTGAAGCCAGACATCGAGCAGCACGAGCGACGGACGCCGGGCATCCAGCGCCTCGATAGCCGCATCGCTATGCGCGGCGGTCCGGGTCGTGAATCCCTCATCTTCCAGAACACCCGCGACCAGATCGCGAATATCCTCTTCATCGTCCACTATCAGAATATCAAGCGCCATTGATCGTCACTTTTCCTTTAGGCAAAGCTACCATCTGCCCATCTTCCAGTTTTTCGAGCGCCGAGACAGGGAAACGCAGAGTAACCCGCGCTCCTCCACCTTCGGCGTCATTGAAACGGATTTCGCCCATATGCTCCTCGACGATTTTCTTGACGATGGCGAGGCCCAGACCCGTGCCTTTCGAACGGGTCGTCATATAGGGCTCCAATATCCGGTCGCGCTCGGGGGGAAGCCCGATGCCGTCATCGCGGACTTCCACGACCAGGCTGTCACCTTCCCGCGTCAGGGACATGCATATATGTCCTCTTGGTTGGCCGTCATCGGAAGTATCTTTAGGTTCAATCGCTTCAACCGCATTTTTCACGATATTGGTGAGCGCTTGCCCCAGTTGCCGACGGTCGCATACCAATTCGGCGTCTTCCGCGTCCGACATGAACTGGAAGCGGATATCGGGATGCGCGACCTCATGCAGGAACAGGGCGTGACGGGCGATATCGCCGACAGCCTCGCGGCGGAAAACCGGCTTGGGCATGCGTGCGAAAGAGGAAAATTCGTCGACGATCCGGCGCAAATCCCCCACCTGCCTGACGATGGTCCCGGTCAGCCGGGAAAAGGTCGCCTTGTCGCTGCTGATCTCCTCCGCATAACGGCGTTGCAGGCGTTCGGCGGCAAGCTGGATCGGCGTCAGGGGGTTTTTGATTTCATGCGCGATGCGGCGGGCGACATCCGACCAAGCCGCCCGCCTCTGGTCGGAGAGCTGCTGCGTGATGTCATCGAAAGTCAGGATGTGGCTGGATGCGTCGGCGGAAACCTTCACGGCCAAGGTGCGGATGTCTCCATTGGCGCGCACCTGCACGATCCCGGCATCGTCGTTCGATGCGATCATCTCAGCGAGCTCAGGCGCCAGTTCGGCCAGGGGACGGCCCACCGGATCGTCGCCATCCTGCGCCAGAATCGCGGCCGCAGAACTGTTGAGCAACTGGATGATGCCCTGCCGGTCCACGGAGAGGACGCCAGCGCTGACGCCGGAAAGAATGGCCTCGATAAAAGCGCGCCGCTCGTCAAGCTGACTGTTCGCGGCAACCAACGCTCCCGTCTGCGCCTCCAGCCTCTGCGTCATCCGATTGAACGCCGATGCGAGCGTCCCGATCTCATCGCGGCTGGAAGGACTGGATACGCGGGCGGAAAGATCGCCTGCGGTGATCCGCCTTGCGGCCGTGACGAGTTCGTTGACCGGCCGCACCATCCAATCGGCCACAGCCAATGCGATATACACGGCAATGCCCACCAGAAGCAGCGAGCCGACAAAAAGGGCCATGTTGAAGCGAAGCTGCAAAGCCCGCGATTGCGCGGCGAACAGGTCGTAATCGGCCAGCACTTTCTGCGCCCGCTCGACATTGCTGAAGGCGGATGAGCCGGAATCCCGCGTCGCATAGAGATAGATGCGCCGTCCCGGATACAGCAGGGTTACGGCTTCGATCTGATTGGGCTTTGCGTCGACGACGACATTCTCTCCCGCCGCCAGTTTTTTCACGGCATCGGCGGACAGCATCTCGGCGGCCGGACGGCTGTCCGGATCGACCGTCGCGGCGGTACGGGCAACCCCGTCCTTGCCCACCTCGATAATGGCGGAGCGGTTCAGTTTTCGCGTAACAACCTGATAAATATAGCCTTCGGCGAAACGGGGACTCGAAACTGGAGATTGATTGAGATAATCACGCAAGTCTCCTGCCATGGTGACCGTTTCGTCGCCTACCTCCCGCAGATTCTGCTCATAATAACCGCGCGCCAGATCGGTGGCATTCTGGAGCATGCCGCGCGCGCTGTCCGAAAACCAGAATTGCACGCCATATTGAAACAGAAGCGAAGCGAAGATCACGACCAACAGCATGGGCACGCTGGCCACGATCGAAAATATGGCGACCAAGCGGACGTGGAGCTGACCGTCGCTGCCTATCGCCGATTGTGCGGCCCTGCGTTTGGCGACCCTGCGTCCCAGCAACACCAGCAGCGCGATGGCAGGCACGAGGTTGGCGACAAGCAGCAACGCGACGATGGGCGGGGTCAGCAGCGTGTAGGATTGCCCCTGCCCCGAAAGCAGGTGATAGGTCAGTCCCGCCACCGCGAAGAACAGCAAAAGTGTCGTGATCTCCACCACAGTGGCCAGGCGGCCATGGCGCGCGAACCGGCGAAGATATTTCCTCACCCTGAAAAGCCCGGTGGGCATGGTTGTCGCGCTGTCCATAGTGGCTTTGCTACAACAATAATGTGCCCGATCAAACACAGGAATTGATCGTCCGCTGCCGCTTGTCGAACGCGGTCGTCAGTTCATCCTGATCGGTCAGTCATTCAGGCGCAGTTGCAAAGGGTCCAGCCCGTAATCCGTCAGCTTCTTGCGCAAAGTGTTACGATTGATGCCCAGCAGTCCCGCGGCACGAAGCTGGTTGCCATCGACCCGCGCCAGCGTCTCCTGAAAAAGAACGGGCTCCACCACCGCCAGCAGATCGTCATGAAGATTGCGATGAAGATCGGACAGCCCGACGCCAAGCTGCCGCTTCGCCCATTCCTTCACCGCCTGCGCGAGTTGCTCGGAAGGCGCGGTGAAGTCGGCGGGGAGCGCATCCAACGGTAGCGCATTCCTCAATATATCCGCGGCTATCACATTTTCCCGGCTCAGCACCGCCAGTCGTTGCATGAGGTTCTGCAATTCCCGGACATTGCCGGGCCAATGGTACAGCATCAGCAATTGCGCGGCTTCATGAGACAAGGACTTGCGGGGAAGCCCCTCCTGCGCCGCCTGATCGAGGAAATGCCGGGCCAACAGCATGACATCCTCCCGCCGCTCACGCAGAGGCGGGAGGGAAATGGGCACGACATTCAGCCGGTAATAAAGATCCTGACGGAAGCGATTTTCCTCGATCAGCCGCGGCAAATCCTTGTTGGTCGCGGCGATGATGCGAACATCGACGCGAACGGGTTTCGATCCGCCGACAGTCGTGACCTCGCCGGATTGCAACACGCGCAGCAAACGGGTTTGCGCTTCCATCGGCATGTCGCCGATTTCATCCAGAAACAGCGTGCCGCCCTGCGCCTGTTCGAATTTACCAGCCGTTCGCGCGTTTGCGCCCGTAAATGCGCCCTTTTCATAACCGAATAGTTCCGCCTCGATCAATTCGCGCGGAATGGCGGCCATATTGATCGCTACGAAGGGCTTGGTGCGGCGTTGGCCAAGGCTATGGATGGCCTCCGCAATCAACTCCTTGCCTGTCCCCGACTCCCCCAGAACGAGAATGGTGAGATCGTTGGAAAGCACGCGCGCAACCGTACGATAAACCTCCTGCATGGCTGGCGATCGCCCTACCAGAGGCATCCCGTCATGGGGCAAGCTGGCCCCGCTGGCATCCGCTTCCTCCCCTTCCTTCTCGCTGAGCGCATCGGCAACCGCGCGGGTCAATTCATTCAGGTCGAAGGGTTTCGGCAGATATTCGAAAGCGCCCTTTTCCGTGGCCCGTATCGCCGTATTCAACGTATTCTGCGCCGACAGGATAATGACATGCAAATCCTGCCAGCGTTCAAGGATGGCTGCGACGTCCTCCAGCCCGTCCCCGTCAGGCAACATCACGTCGGTAATCAGAACATCGGGCGAGAATGTCTCCAGCAATTCGGCGCGTTCGCGAATGGAAGACACCGCCTTCACCTTATGCCCCTGTCTGCGAAGTGCTTCTCCGACCACGACACAGATGGCCGGATCGTCATCGACCACCAATATGGAGCCTGTCTTTCCCATCACGCAGTTCCCATCGGCAACAGGATGCGGAAGGTGGACTCGCTGGCATCATGGTTGCGCGCATATTGGACCATGCCGTTCATATCGCGAACCAGCTTGTCGACCAGCGCCAGTCCCAATCCCTGACCGTCGCGCTTGCCCGTGACGAAGGGATTGAAAAGATGATCCAGAATATGTTCGGGAACGCCCGGCCCATTATCCACCACCAGAATTTCTATTGGCAGGGCCGCGCTGCCCCTGCCCCCGTCGACGACGACCGACACCCCATGACGAAAAGCGGTTTCCACCCTGATCCAGGGCTGATCGACATCTTCGAGCGCCTCCGCCGCATTTTTCAAAAGGTTCAGCATGATCTGGACCAAGGCATCCTCATTCATATTCGCGAATGGTAGGGATGGATCATAACGCTTTATGATATTTACATCTTTTGCAAATCCTGCTTGCGATATCTCCGTCGCGCGGTCCAGAAGCGGATAGATATTGCCGGGCCTGCATTCCGGCAGACGATCCGACGTGAAATCCTGCATGCGGTCAATCAGCGCGGCGATGCGATCGACTTCGTTGCAAATGAGCTGGGTCAGCGCGGAATCCCGACCGTCATTGCCGGACTCGATCAACTGCGCCGCTCCTCTGATGCCCGAAAGCGGATTCTTGATTTCATGAGCAAGGATAGCGGCCGCCCCCATGGCGGAGCGCGCTCCCCCGGAAGTCGCATGGCGGCCGATCTTTCGAGCCTGACTCTGGCTGTGGATGGAAACGATCCGCCAACCTTCATGATCGGTGACGGGGGCAATCATCAGATCGACCTCCATCTCCGCCGTCCGGCCGATATGCACCTTCACGTCATAAGCGGCGATGGGCTTGTTGCTGTGCCATATATCGAAAGGCGCGCCCGCTCCCGCCATGCGGACGGCGCGCGATATATCGCTTCCCACGATCGCCGCGCGGCTCATGTTGAGCAGCGTTTCGGCCCGTACATTGGCGTCGGCGATGCTGTTATCCGGACGCACCACCAGGGTGGCGACGGGAAGAGCCGTCATCAGTTCGGAGAGAGCGGGACCGTCCTGCTGCATTCTTTGCGGCGGGATGGCACTGAAAATGGTCATGCAGCCTTGCGCGTCTCATCGGCCTGTTCGGCTTCTATCAATGGCTCGTAGAAGCGGGCGAGCATGTCCAGCACCCTGTCGCCATCCGGTTCCTGATTCACGGCGTTGCGGAACTCCGCCGATCCCGGAAGGCCCTTGGTATACCAGCCGATATGCTTGCGGGCCATATTGACCCCTATCATATTGTCATAATGCTTAAGCATTGCGACATAATGATCTATAATGATTTGATATTGTTCGACGAGTGAAGGATCGCCGCGCCGCTGTCCAGTAGCAAGGAAATGCATGACCTGCCCGATCAACCAAGGGCGGCCATAAGCTCCGCGGCCGATCATGACGCCATCGGCCCCGCTTTGCTCCAGAGCCGCCTCCGCATCCTCTATCGAGCAAATATCGCCGTTCACGATGACGGGAAGGGAAACGGCTTCCTTCACCTTCCGCACGAAGGTCCAGTCCGCCGTGCCCTTATACATCTGGCATCGGGTACGCCCATGGACGGTGATCATGCGGGCGCCCAGATCCTCAGCGATTCGGGCCAGTTCCGGTGCATTGAGGCTGGCATGATCCCATCCCATCCGCATCTTCACCGTCACGGGAACATTAACAGCCTTCACCGTGGCTTCGATCAATGCGGCTGCCAGCGGCAGATCGCGCATGAGCGCGCTGCCCGCATCGCCGTTCACGACCTTCTTCACCGGACATCCCATGTTGATGTCGATGATGGCCGCGCCGCGATCCTCATTCAGCTTGGCCGCTTCGGCCATTTCGATGGGCGAGCAACCGGCAAGCTGCATCGATACCGGCTCCTCCACCGGATCCCACGCCGCCTTCTGCAAGGACTGGCGCGTCTCACGGATCATCGCGGCCGATGCGATCATCTCCGTCACGTTCAATCCTGACCCGTAACGGCGGACAAGCGTGCGGAAAGGCATATCGGTCACGCCGGTCATCGGCGCGAGGACGACAGGCATATCGATAGTTACCGGACCGATGGCGATGGGAGAGAGTCTGCGCATGAATGATATTGCCTAAAAAACAGGCAATGCCCCTAACGCAAAATGCCCTCCACGGCAAGCTGGGGCTAGGCGTTGCTCTCGCGCTCGACTATGCGCGCATGGATGACGAAGAGGGACATGCTGAACAGGGTGGCGCTGCTTGTCGCGGCGGGACAAGGCAGCCGCGCAGGCGGCGAGGTTCCCAAGCAATTCCGCGTCATCGGCGGAAAACCAGTCCTCGCCCATGCATTCGACGCCCTGGCGATGTGCGAAGGGATCGACGCGATCTTCGTCGTCATCGCCCCCGGACAGGAACAGGAAGCCCGCAATATCCTTGCGGCCCGTCCCGTCGCGGCCTTCATAGAGGGCGCCAGCAGCCGCAGGGAATCGGTCCATGCCGGGCTGGAGCACATCGCCAGGGTCGCGGGAGCAAGAGAAATACTGATCCATGACGCAGCGCGCCCTTTCCTCCCGCCTTCCGTCGTCACGCGATTGATCGAGGCATTGAAGGAGTCCAAAGGTGCGATCCCTGTGCTCCCTGTCACGGATACGCTGGTGACGGACGATACTGGCATGGCGGGGTTTATTGTCGACCGCTCTCCCCTTCGCCATGTGCAGACGCCTCAGGCCTTTCATTTCGAAGCCATTTTATCCGCACATCGGGCGTGGGACAGCGCGCGCGAAGCGACGGATGATGCGCAGATGTTAAAGGCTTGCGGCCATGACGTCATGCTGGTCCGGGGCGATGAAAGGCTTTTCAAATTGACCTATTCAGAGGATTTCGGGAAAGCGCGGGCACTGTTGGCGAGCGAACGCAGAACATGTGTTGGCATGGGCTATGACGTGCACCGGCTGGCGGCCGGGGAAGAATTATGGCTGGGCGGCGTGCGGATCACTTCGGAATTCGGTCTTGCCGGACATAGCGACGCTGACGTGGCGCTTCACGCCATCGTGGACGCGATTCTTGGAGCGCTCGCGGATGGCGACATCGGCAGCCATTTTCCGCCGTCCGATCCGCAATGGAGAGGCGCGTCTTCGGATCGCTTTCTCGCCTATGCGCGCGATCGTGTCTCATCGCGCGGGGGCACTATCGAACATGTCGATCTCACCATCATATGCGAAGCGCCGAAAATCGGTCCGCATAGGGAAGCCATGCGCCAACGGATCGCCGAAATCGCGGGAATTGCCCTTGATCGCGTCAGCGTGAAGGCCACCACCACCGAGCGACTGGGTTTTGCCGGACGGCGTGAAGGCATAGCCGCGCAAGCGGTTGCAACGCTTTCCCTTCCCGCGCTATCCTGAACTCCATGCCCGATCATATCCTCCCTGCTCCGTTGGTCGAACTGGCCGAGCGAGTCATCACAGCGAACCGGCGCGCGGGCCGGACGGTTGCCGTGGCGGAAAGTTGCACGGGTGGGTTGGTGTCGGCCGCATTGACTGAAATCGCCGGATCATCGGATGTCTTCGAAGCTGGATTCATCACTTATTCCAATGAGATGAAAACGGAACTTCTAAAAGTTTCCCAAGATGTGTTGGAAACCTTTGGCGCGGTTTCCATCGCGACCGCGTGGGCCATGGCGCAAGGCGCCTTGGTCAAAAGCCACGCCCATGTCGCGGTCGCCATAACAGGCGTAGCCGGGCCAGGCGGCGGATCGGAACAGAAGCCCGTGGGCACGGTCGTCTTTGCCCGTGCGGAGCGAGGTGGCAGTCCGGACAAGGTCATCGCCGACATGCATTATTTCGAAGATAATGGCCGGGGCGGCGTTCGGCTTCAGGCGGCGCTCTGCGCGCTGGAACTGCTGCTGCCCGAAGCGTCCGCTCCATAAAGCGTGGCGGCTCGCGCCTCGAACGCGCCGATCATCTTGCGAAGCGCCTTGTCAAACATCTGCCCGGCGAGCATTTCGAACAGCCGATTCTTGAATTCGAACTCGACCTCGAAATCGACCAGCACCCCGCCTTTGCCATCGTCCCGGAAATTCCATTGATTGTGGAGATGCTTCAGCGGGCCATCCAGATAATCGACCCGCACCGCATCGGGCCGGTGTTTTTCCACGCGAGAGGTAAAGCTCTCCTTGATCCCCTTGAACCCGACGATCATGTCGGCCACCATTTCGGTCTCGCTGTCGGACCGGACGCGGATCGCGCTCACCCAGGGAAGGAATTCCGGATAGGCCGCCACATTCGCCACCAGGTCGAACATCTGCTCAGGCGTGTAGGGAAGCGGCCGCGTCTCGTTATGCTTGGGCATCGTTTTACCTGGCCGCCTTTGCCAGTTGCGCCTCCCGCGCAGCTTTCATTTCCGCGAAATCCTTGCCCGCATGATAGCTCGACCGCGTCAGCGGGCTGGCGGCGACCTGAAGGAAGCCCTTCGCCCTCGCAATCGCCGCATAGGCATTGAAGGCCGCCGGCGTCACGAACTCCATGACCTTCGCATGTTTGGGGGTGGGTTGAAGATATTGCCCCATCGTCAGGAAATCAGTGTCGGCCGAACGCATGTCGTCCATCACCTGATGAACCTCCAGCCGTTCTTCGCCAAGGCCCAGCATGACTCCCGACTTGGTGAAAATGGACGGATCGAGCTTCTTCACCGCCTCCAGCAACCGCAGCGACGCATAATAGCGCGCGCCGGGCCGGATAGTCGGATAGAGCCGGGGCACGGTCTCCAGATTGTGATTATAGACGTCAGGCCGCGCCGCCACGATCATCTCGACAGCCCGCTCATGCTTGTTGCGGAAATCGGGCGTCAGGATTTCGATGGTGGTATCCGGAGTCGTCCGGCGCAGCGCCTCGATCACCTTCACGAATTGCGAGGCCCCGCCATCGGGCAGGTCGTCGCGGTCGACCGAGGTGATGACGATGTGCTCCAGCCCCATTTCCGCGCAGGCGTCCGCCAGATTTTGCGGTTCATTGGGATCGACCTTGCGCGGCATGCCGGTCTTGACGTTGCAGAAAGCGCAGGCTCTGGTGCACACGTCGCCCAGGATCATGACGGTCGCGTGTTTTTTAGTCCAGCACTCCCCGATATTGGGGCAGGCGGCCTCCTCGCAAACCGTCGCCAGCCCCTTGTCGCGCATCAGCTTGCGCGTTTCGTGATAACCGGGGCTGGTCGGCGCCTTCACGCGAATCCAGTCGGGCTTGCGGGCACGTCCGGAAGGCCCGGGCAAGGGATTGGGAAGCATGTCACTCATGCGCCCCAGATAGCGACACGGTCATGGACTTGCCAGCCCTCAACTTGTGCGGCAGAGACAAATCATGACTGACTTTGCCGACATGCTCGATGGTTATCGCCGCTTTCGCAACACTGGCTGGACCGAACAGCGCGAACGATGGAGTGAACTGGCCGAAGGGCAAAGCCCGACGGTGATGGTCATCGCCTGTTCCGACAGCCGAGTCGATCCGGCCCAGATTTTCGACACCAGTCCCGGCGAAGTCTTCGTGGTCCGCAACGTCGCGGCCCTTGTCCCGCCTTTCGAAACCAATCCCGGCCATCACGGCGTTTCCGCCGCGCTGGAATTTGCGGTGCAGGTGTTGAAGGTCAACGAAATCGTGGTGATGGGCCATGGCAAATGCGGCGGCTGCAAGGCGGCGCTCAGTCAGGAACTGAAGGACGCGCCGCCGGGGGAAGGCGGCTTCATCGCCAACTGGATCGACATGCTGGACGAGGCGCGGGAGAATGTGGTCGCACGATTCGGAAACGACCTCGGTCATGAAGCGCATCGTGCCATGGAGCAGGAAGGCGTGAAGGTCAGCCTTGCCAACCTGCGCACTTTCCCTTGTATCCGCGCCAAGGAACGGTCCGGCGAATTGAAGCTGATCGGATCCCTGTTCGCGATTGCCGACGGACAGTTGCATCTTCTCGACGAAAGCACGGGGCAGTTTCATCCCGCTCCGCTGGACGCCGGCTGATGTCGTCGGAAGTGCGCACGGGCAATGTCGCACTGCTGATCGACGCGGATAATGTTTCCGCCGCCTATTTCGACCCGGTGCTAACCGTTCTGGCAGAGCTTGGAACGGTCAATATCCGCCGGGCCTATGGCAATTGGAGCAAGCCCGCGCTCAAGGGATGGGCGGCGCAGGCCGTCACTCAAGCCATCGAAACGCAGCAGCAGTTCGATCTGACCAAGGGCAAGAACGCGACGGACATGAAGATGACTATCGACGCTATGGACCTGATGGCGAGCGGGCGCGTCACCGGCTTCGGCCTGATGTCCAGCGACAGCGATTTCACGCCTCTGGTCACGCGAATCCGACAGGAAGGCATTCCGGTCTATGGTTTTGGTTCCGGGAAGACGCCGCAGGCCTTCCGAAGCGCCTGCACCCGCTTCATCGACGTCGAGGCTCTGGGGCATAGCCGCGATGCGGAGATAACGCCCACCCCCCTTCCGGGGGAAGCCGACTCCATCCCTACAAAGCCGGAGGATGAAGGTTCCGCCGTTTCCGAGGATGTGCTGAAACTGCTCATCGACGCTTATGGCGCCGTCAAACGCGACGAGCAGGGTTTCGCCCGATTGAGCGAAGTCGGTCAGCTTGCCGGGAACAGGTCCAGCTTCGATGTCCGCAACTATGGTTTCAAGCGCCTGACCGATCTGGTGAAATCGGTGAGCAACTTCAAAGTCGAAACGCGCGATGGCCAAAGCTGGATCAAGCGGGTCCGATGAATATGATTGCCCGCCACCTGATCATTCGCGGGCGGGTGCAGGGCGTATTTTATCGCAACTGGATGGTGGCGGCGGCGCGGCAGTTTGGTTTGACCGGCTGGGTTCGCAATCGGATGGACGGAACCGTCGAATCCGCCGTGGAAGGACCGCCAGAAGCCGTGGATCGGATCATCCAGCTGGCGCATGATGGACCGCCCGCTGCGAAGGTCGATCAGGTCGTGGTTCAGGAATCTCCGGCGCAAGGCTTTTCCAGCTTTGAAAAGCGTCCCACGGCTTAGATTGCAGAGACCCGTCCTGTTTAAGTGAAATCGCGCTCCTGCCTTCGCGGGAGCACGATTTCACTCATCCGGACAACTGACGCCCCCTCAGCGCGTCAGCTTCTTATAAGCCAGACGCGTCGGACGGTCAGCCGCATCGCCAAGGCGGCGGCGCTTGTCTTCTTCATACATTTCGAAATTGCCTTCGAACCATTCGACATGGCTGTCGCCTTCAAAGGCAAGAATATGCGTCGCCAGGCGGTCGAGGAAGAAGCGGTCGTGGCTGATGACCACGGCGCAGCCCGCGAAATTCTCCAGAGCATCCTCCAGAGCGCGCAGCGTTTCGACGTCAAGATCGTTGGTCGGTTCGTCGAGCAGCAGGACGTTGCCACCCTCCTTCAGCATCTTGGCCATGTGGACGCGGTTGCGTTCACCGCCGGAAAGCTGGCCGACCTTCTTTTGCTGATCCGGCCCCTTGAAGTTGAATGCGCCGACATAGGCCCGAGTCTGGATTTCATGCTTGCCGATGGTCATCAGGTCATGGCCACCGGAAATCTCCTGCCAGACATTGTGATCGGGGTTCAACGCATCGCGGCTCTGGTCGACATAGCCCAGCTTCACTGTGGGCCCGACTTCGATGGAGCCGGAATCAGGCTGCTCCTGTCCGGTGATAAGACGGAACAGGGTCGATTTGCCTGCGCCGTTCGGTCCGATCACGCCGACGATCCCACCCGGCGGCAGGATGAAGTTGAGGTCCTCGAACAGCAGCTTGTCGCCATAGGACTTGGCCAGTCCCTTGGCCTCGATCACCTTGCCGCCCAGACGCTCGGGCGTCTGAATGACGATTTGCGCCTTGCCGGGCGCGCGTTCATTCTGTTTTTCCACCAGTTCGTCGAACGCGCGGATACGCGCCTTGGACTTGGTCTGACGCGCCTTGGGAGACTGGCGAATCCACTCCAGTTCTTCCTTGATCGCCTTCTGGCGACCTGCTTCCTCGCGCTCTTCCTGCTCCATGCGCTTGGCCTTGGCTTCCAGCCAGTTGGAGTAGTTGCCCTCGAACGGGATGCCCCGGCCGCGGTCCAGTTCCAGCACCCAGCCCACGACATTATCGAGGAAATAGCGGTCGTGGGTGACAAGGATGACATTGCCGGTATAGTTGATGAGGTGCTGTTCCAGCCACTGCACGCTTTCCGCGTCGAGGTGGTTGGTCGGTTCGTCGAGCAGCAGAATGTCGGGCTTTTCCAGCAGCAAGCGGCAGAGCGCGATACGGCGCTTTTCACCACCCGACAGATTCTCCACCGACCAGTCGCCGGGAGGACAACGCAACGCCTCCATGGCAATCTCAAGCTGGTTATCGAGCGTCCATCCGTCGACCGCGTCGATCTTCTCCTGAAGCTCGCCCATTTCGGCCATCAGCGCGTCGAAATCGACATCCTCCGGCGGATCGCCCATGATCATGCTGATCTCATTGAAGCGGTCGATCATGTCGGCCACGCTGCGAACGCCGTCCTTGACATTCTCGATGACGGTCTTCGAATTGTCGAGTTGGGGTTCCTGTGCCAGATAGCCGACCTTTATGCCTTCGGCGGCCCAGGCTTCACCCTGAAAATCGGTGTCCAGACCGGCCATCACCTTCATCAGGGTGGATTTACCCGCACCGTTGACACCGATGATGGCGATCTTCGTGCCAGGCAGGAATTGCAGGTGGATGTTGTTGAACACCGGCTTGTTGGCGCCGGGGAAGGTTTTGGTAAGGCCCTTCATGACGAAGCTGTACTGGACGGCCATCGGGACAATCTCTTTCGATATGCTTGGCAAGGATTTCTGCACGCCGGTTAGCGAACGTGGCGCCTATTGGCAAATGCGCGCCACGCTGAATCGTGAAGAAAATCGGGTTGCGGCTCCAAAACCTCCTGCTCGCGGTTCCTGAATGTCCGGAGAAGCCCAGGCCGGCCATTTCCTGCAGAAGACGTCACAAAAAGAGGGGAATTATGTGAACTTTTATAGTAGACAACGCTCCGTCGCGTGATTCAGCCGCTTCACCGACGCAGAAAAGCATTGATTTGTGCAACGCACACGTTAATGCGGGTCGCTCGCGTAGGGCCACTTATGTAGCGTGCCTGACGCGGCATATTGCTATGGGAGCCGTACACAATGAAGAAGATCGCTGTTGTTTTCGCTTCGGCCGGCCTGATGGCCCTCGCCGCTTGCGGTGAGAAGCCGGCCAACGAGACCGCGAACGCTTCGAACGCTGTTGTCGAGAACGTCGTTGAGAACGCCGTGAATGCTGCCGACAACGCCGCGAATGCCGCAGACAATGCTGCGAACGCCGCGAACAACGCCGCGAACGCGCTGTAATTTTCACTATAGTGAAAACAGAAAGGGCGGATCGCAAATGCGGTCCGCCCTTTTTTGCGTCGGTTGATGATTTCCGACCCGTTCAGATATCCTACATTCGCGCCTTAATGGGCGATTGACGGGATACAGGCTTCGCAGCTAAGGCGCTCGGCAGTACGGGGAGTAGCGCAGTCTGGTAGCGCGCCTGCTTTGGGAGCAGGATGTCGCAGGTTCGAATCCTGTCTCCCCGACCATTCAGCTTTTCATTAGCTGGCTTGCGCATCATTCGTTCGCACAGGATTTCCGGCCATGACTTCCCATTCCCTGACAGAGTCCATGCAAAGGCTGGTCGATAAAGCGGAAATTCGTGACGCGATCTGCCGTTACGCGCGCGGTGTCGATCGCGGGGATTGGGATCTGGTGCGATCCGGCTATCATCCGGATGCCTATGACGCCCATGGCGACTATAAAGGCGACATTGACGGCTTTATCGCTTGGCTGGACGAGCGTTTTGCCGAAGTCGATAATTCCATGCATTTCCTGGGGCAAAGCCTGATGGAATTCGCCGGTCCGGATCTGGCGCTGGTGGAAACCTATTTTGTAAGCCGGAGGTTACGTTCCCCCACCGCGGAGGAAGCCAGAACCCTCCAGCCTACGGACATGATCGTCCGTGAAGGTTGGGGACGCTATGTGGACCGCTTCGAACGCCGCGATGGCGCATGGCGGGTCGCGCACCGCACCGTTGTGCTTGAGGCCGTTTCAAGCTCGGTCGGGATGGGAGGAAAGCGCGCGGATGGTCCGATATGCTGGAGCAATCGAAAGGGCGCGGATCGCCTGAATGAATTGCATGAGGAAATCTTTGGCGAGGGATGATAAGCGCGCCGACGCCCGCGATTTCTAACCCGCCCTGCCAGCGGTAACGCCGCCATCGACCATATAGACGCCCCCGGTGCAAAAGCTGGATTCCTCACTTGCGAGGAACAGCATCATTCGCGCTACTTCAATCGCCTTGCCCTGTCGGCCCAGAGGTATGAGGCGCGCCTTCGTCTCTATTTTATTGGCCACATTTTCATGCGTCTGTTCCATGGCCCTGACCATGGGTGTATCCACCGTAGCGGGGTTCACGCTGTTGACCCGGATGCCTTGTGCAGCCCCTTCCATTGCGGCTGCGCGCACAAGACCCAGCACCGCATGTTTGGAAGCGACATAGGCTGACATATTGGGCACAGCGCGGACCGAACTGGTGGATGCCGTCACCACGATGCTGCCGCCTCCGCTCCGTTCCATGGCCTGCATCGTATATTTGAGGCACAGCCAAGTTCCGCGCACATTGATCGACACCACGCGGTCGAACATGTCCGTCGCATATTCGACCAGCGGCTTGAGTTCGCCAGCAATCCCGGCATTGAGCACCGCGACGTCCAGCTTGCCGAAACGCTCCAATGCTGCTTCGACCATGCTCGCCACAGCCGCTTCATCGCTGATGTCGGCCAGGTAACAAGCCGCGTCAGGACCCAGTTCGCGAGCCAGGGCCTCCAGCGGCTCCGACAGCATATCCACCAGCATCACGCGCGCACCTTCCGCGACGAACAGTCGTGCCGTTTCAGCGCCGATACCCTGCGCCGCGCCCGTTATCAGCGCGACCTTGCCTTCCAATTTCGCCATGGGACCTTCCGTCTGAAGGAAATGATGCTGCGCGCAGCCATCAGGAAAGGGAGGGGGCGCTCCAAAGGGAGCGCCCCCTCCTTAAACAGTCATTTTAAAAGAAGCCCTACGCTCAACCGAGGTTCGGCTCACCTTCCAGAATGATCGTCTTGGCTTCAAGGAAGGGCATCAGACCTTCCGTGCCGCCTTCACGACCGATGCCCGACTGCTTGAAGCCGCCGAACGCGACGGTGAAGTCGGTGCGGAACCAGTTATGGCCCACCGTGCCAGCCTGAATCTGACGCGCGACCTGATAGGCGCGGGTCGGGTCGTTGGTGAACACCGACGAATTCAGGCCGAAGACCGTGTCGTTGGCGATCTCGATGGCGTGCTGCTCATTGTCGGCCGGAATGATGCTGACGACTGGGCCGAAGATTTCTTCCTGCGCGATGGTCATGCTGTTGTCGACATTGGCGAACACGGTCGGTTCCACGAAGAAGCCCCGGTTCAGATGCGCCGGACGGCCACCGCCCGTGCAAACCTTTGCTCCTTCCGCGCGACCCTTAGCGATATAGCCTTCGACGCGGTCGCGCTGGCGGGACATGGCGAGCGGCCCCATGCCGGTGCTGGCATCGGACGGATCGCCCACATTGATCTGCTTGAACGCCGCCGCCATGGCCTCGGCGAATTCGTCATGACGGTGCTTCGAGATCACCAGGCGAGTCAGCGAGGAACAGACCTGACCGCTCAGCACGGGCGCATAAGCGGCGATATGCGCGGCGGCCTCCGCCACGTCATAGTCGTCAAGGATGATCGCTGCCGACTTGCCGCCGAGTTCCAGCGTGCAGCGAGCGATGCGCTCACCGCAGATAGAGGCGATCTTCTTGCCCGCCGCGCTGGAGCCGGTGAAAGTGATCTTGTCTATGCCAGGATTGCGAACGAGCAGCTCCGACACTTCGCGATCTGCCGTGACGACGTTCAGCACACCTGCCGGCAGGCCGATTTCCTTGGCGACTTCACCGAACAGCAGCAGCGCGCCCGGCGATTCAGGCGAAGCCTTGAGGACGACCGTGCAACCGGCAAGCATCGCGGGAGCGATCTTCCAGGCGGCAAGGAACGGCGCGCCGTTCCAGGGCACGATCGCACCCACCACGCCGACGGGTTCGCGCACCAGGAAGCTGGCGACAGCGCCCGGCGAGTGCAGCGCCTCATGGCGCTCTACCCACTGGAAGCTCTCCGCCAGACCGGCATAATAATCGAAAACGTCCGGCACGCCCGCCAGGAAGCCATCGGCGACGCCACGGGTGGCGCCGATTTCCGAGGTCCAGATTTCGCTGAATACACCGATGCGCTTGCGAAGCTCGGCTCCGAACGCGCGCAGATATTTGGCGCGCTCGGCATGGGTCAGGCGCGGCCACGGGCCCTTGTCGAAAGCCTGCCGCGCGGCCTTGACGGCGCGGTCCATATCCGCGGCCTGCGCTTCGGCAACGCTCAGGAAAACTTCTTCGGTCGCGGGGTTGATGACGTCGATCTTGGAGTCGCTCGAAGGGGCGACCCAATCGCCGCCGATAAAAAACTGGCTCGAACGCTCAAGAAGACCGGAAGATTCAAGGATAGACATCATATTCTCCATAATTGCCCGGATCGATGGCAGATTGACTACCCATCCAGGCCGCTTGCAGGATTTTGTCCGGATCACCGGATGACAGAAGTCGCAGGGGACGCACTTCCTGAAAAGTCCATATCACGATGCCGACCGATAGGTAATGCCCCTATGTGAGGGGACACGCTGCCGCGCTCCCATGGACGGCTACCAGCCGATGCGGGAAAGCATCCCTCCGTCCACCGGCAATGCCACGCCCGTGATGAAATCCGCTTCATCCGACGCCAGGAAAAGGGCCGCGTTCGCGACGTCCCAGCCTGTCCCCATCCTTCCCCGCAAAGGCACCTGCGCCGAGCGTTCCGCCACCAGTTCCTCGCGGCTCTTGCCCAACAACCTGACTCGTTGATCGACAGCCATCGGCGTATCCATCATGCCGGGCAGAATGGAGTTGGCGCGAATGCCATAAGGCGCATTCTGGATGGCAAGCTGTTGCGTGAATGCGCTCAATCCCGCCTTGCTGATCCGATAAGCGATATTGGGCCGGGTCGTTTCAATCGCCGACACAGAAGACAGGCTCAGGAAAACGCCCGATTTCTGTTGCTGCATCACCGGAATGGCATATTTCGCGGTCATGATCGCCCCGCGCAGATTGATCGCGATGAGCTTCTCAAGAATATCGTCGGTGATCTCTTCCAAAGGCTTGTCGCCGCCACCCATGGCGACACCGACATTGTAGAAAACGGTATCGATCCGGCCCCACTTCTTCACCGCTTCTCCGACAGCGGCCTCAAGGCTGGGCGTGGACGTGACATCGGCCTGGGCCACGAAAGACTCTCCGCGGTCTTTTCCTGCCATTTCCAGCGTTTCTTCCGCTGAGGCCGGATCGCGATCTATCGCAAGAACGCTGGCGCCTTCCTGCATGAAACGGAGTGCCGTCGCGCGCCCCGTGCCGATGGACTCTCCCGCCATCTGGCCTGCGCCGACGATGATCGCGACCTTGTTTTCCAGACGTCTGCTCACGAAATTCCTCTCCTCGGGCGATGCCATGCCCTGGCGGGGACGCTTTCTCCTTCCGCCATAGGCCTGCAATGGTCGACTCCGGTTTATTCTTGCAGATATTCGATGGCTTGGGTTCCGCAGATGGAGACCAACACTTGTGCGCCATATG
>JASGDV010000194.1:0-29596 GCA_049841255.1 Sphingobium sp. | reverse complement strand
GCGGTGGCAAGCCCGCTTCATTTCTCTCCACCCGCATGTTCCATAGTGGGACGTTAACCATATTCGCCCACGCAATAGTGGAAATCCCCTCGACTTGGAGACGACAATCAGGGTTAACGGCGTTGCAGTTAACGCTTTATTTTGCGTTCCTGCACATAGGGAAAACCCGACGCCCTCCCTTCACCGGGCCAGACCGGCGGCGGGGGACCAGGGGATAAAAGGACAAGAGTGAACCTATGTCGGTACGGATGGCATTGGCAAAATTATGCGCCTGCACCTGCGGCGGCGCGATCATCGGCGGGGGCGCCGTCCACGTCGCGGAAAGCGCACGCCCGGCGGTGGTCCACAGCACCAAGAGCGTAAAGGCCGCGCCCAAGAAACGCTATGCCGTCCGCACGGTGAAGCGCAAGGTCGTGAAGACCGTGACCGCCTGCGCGCCGTCCACCGTGACCGTCACGACACAGGCCGCGCCCATTCCCCTGCCAGCGCCCATGCCGGTCGCTGAAATGCCGATGATGTCGGGCGGATCGGCCGTTCCGGTCGTGATGGGCGGTGGCTTCGGCGGTTTCGGCGGCGGGTTCATCGGTGGTTTCTTCGGCGGCGGTGGAGGCGGCGGCGGCGGTTCCGTCGTCATTTCCTCCACCAGCAGTTCGACCGGCGGCATCAGCAGCTCGACCAGTTCCACCACTGGCGGCGTGTCCACGTCCACGGGCGGGGTTTCGACATCGACCGGCGGCGTTTCGACCTCCACGGGCGGCGTGTCCACCTCGTCCGGCAACGTCTCGACGTCATCGGGCAATGTCTCCACATCCTCCGGAGTCAGCAGCTCCTCCTCGTCCAGTTCTTCGTCATCCTCCTCTTCTTCCTCATCTTCCTCCAGTTCGTCGAGCAGTTCGAGCGGCGGCAAGGGATCGAGCGGCGGCGGCCATCATGGGTCAAGCGGTGGTCATCATGGATCGAGTGGCGGTCACCACGGCTCCAGCGGCTCCTCTGGATCAAGCGGTTCCTCCGGCTCCAGCGGTTCCTCCGGTTCCAGCGGCGGGTCGTCCAGTTCCTCGTCCAGTTCGTCGAGCAGCAGTTCGTCGAATGGCGGGTCGTCCAGCTTCGGCACCACGAGCAGCGGTTCGTCGAGTTCGTCCTCCAGCTCCTCCTCGTCCAGCAGTTCGGGCGGCAGTTCCAGCAGCACCGGGGGCACGGACGTTCCCGCACCGCCGATGGTCCTGCTTTTCGGCGCGGGCGCCGTGGCGCTGGTCGCCCGCCGCCGCTTCGCCGAGCGAAAGGCCAAGGCGGCAGCCTGACGGAGCGTCATGGGGAGACGCGGAAAGCGGATCGTCTATTTTTGGGTGGATTGCGGACGGTCTGCTTAGACTTGGCCGTGCTTCTGCGAAGGCAGGAGGTGGAACTGGGCTCCTGCCTTCGCAGGAGTACGGTACACTTCGATTTGGAGGTTTTCAGACACTCCTCTCCGTCATCCCAGCGAAAGCTGGGATCTCTCTTCTTGCGGCACGTCAGGCGTCAAAAGAGATCCCAGCTTTCGCTGGGATGACGGAGGTTGAAGGTCCGCAAATGGCCGAATCCCGACAACCTATACAATGCCACATGAAGCGAGGTGACATGTTGTCACCGCTCGGACCATCCGGTCGTGAAGTGTTTCAGAAAACCGCAGCCACCATCTTCGCGAAGGCGTCGGCGCGGTGGCTCATGGCGTGTTTCTTCTCCGGCTCCATTTCGCCGAAGCTGATTTCGTGGCCCAGCGGCTGGAACATCGGATCATAGCCGAAGCCCTTATGCCCGCACGGCGGCCAGATCAGCATCCCGTCGACGCGGCCCTCGAAGGCTTCGATATGTCCATCCGGCCAGGCCAGCGCCAGCGCACAGACGAAATGCGCGTCATGGCCCGCATCAGGCCCTTTCGCCTCGACCGCGTCCCACACTTTCTCCATAGCGAGCCGGAAATCCTTGTCCGGCCCTGCCCAGCGCGCGGAAAAAATACCCGGATCGCCATTCAGCGCATCCACGCACAAGCCGCTGTCGTCGGCGAGGGCGGGAAGGCCGGACAGGTCCGCCGCCTGTATCGCCTTCAGTTCCGCATTGGCGATGAAGGTCGTGCCGGTCTCCTCCGGCTCAGGCAGGTCAAGCGCGGCCGCCGACACCGTCTCGATGCCATAAGGCGCCAGCAGTGCGCCGATTTCCCGCACCTTGCCCGCATTATGGCTGGCGATCACCAGCTTGCCCGGCCCCAGCTTGCGGATGGCCTGTTCCTGGCCGAACTCGTCTGACATGATTGGAATACCCTGAACCGTTCTTTTCCTTTCGAGCCTAGTCGAGAAACGCGATGGATGCACCACCCGCTTCTCGACCCGCTCAAAATGAACGGATGTTGGGGAGAGAAAGGGCAGCTTACCGCCCCGTCGCCTTGTCCTGCGCCGCGAAGATCTTCGCGCAGCCGATCCGCGCCAGCCGCAGCAGGCGCAGCAGTTCTTCCTCGTCATAGGTCGCGCCTTCGGCGGTCGCCTGCACCTCGGCGAACTTGCCGTCGCCGGTCAGGATCAGGTTCGCGTCCGCCTCCGCATTGCTGTCCTCGGCATAGTCGAGGTCGAGCACCGGCGTCCCCTGATAGATGCCGCAACTGATCGCCGCGACCTTCTGCACGATGGGATCTTCCTTGAGCGCGCCCGAAGCGATCAGCTTATCGATCGCGATCCGCAGCGCGACCCAGCTTCCCGAAATCGCCGCCGTGCGCGTGCCGCCATCGGCCTGGATCACGTCGCAATCGACCACGATCTGCCGTTCGCCCAGCTTTTTCAGATCGACCACGGCGCGGAGCGAACGGCCGATCAGCCGCTGGATTTCCTGCGTGCGGCCCGACTGCTTGCCCTTGGCGGCCTCGCGGCTGCCGCGCGTGTGGGTGGCGCGGGGCAGCATGCCATATTCCGCCGTGACCCAGCCCGATCCCTTGCCGCGCAGGAAGGGGGGCACCTTCTCCTCCACCGAAGCGGTGCAGAGCACGCGCGTATCGCCGAAGCTGATGAGGCAGCTCCCTTCGGCATGGATGGTGAAGCCGGGTTCCATGGCGATGTCGCGCATCTGGTCGGGCGCGCGGCCGGAAGGACGCATATATTTCTTCTCCGAAGCGTTCAGAGCGTGGGGCTTAGCGTCCGTTGCGGCGTCATGCCAGTACCGATAGAGGGTAAGAGCGGGAAAAGGAGGTTCGCGATGCGGACGATCATGGGTCTGGCGGCCGCTGTGCTGCTGACGGGCTGCATCACGGAGCGGCCGGAACTGGAAAAGCCGGTGCGGGCGGGCGACACGATTCGCTTTTCCGCCGGCCCCTGTTTCGGCACCTGTCCCAGCTATACCCTGCGCGTCACTCCCGATGGATCGGGCCTGATCGAGCCCGAACGCTTCACCGCCGTTCCCGATCCGACGCGCTTTACCGTCACGCCCGCGCAATATCGCCGTTTCCAGAATAGCCTTGCCGCCTATCGCCCCGCGCCCGGCATGACGAAGCGAATCGCCCAGGGCGAGAATTGCGACCGCTTCGCCACGGACATGCCCGGCTATGTCATCGAATGGACGCGCGGGGAGGATGCGCCTGCCCGGCTGGAATATCAATCAGTCAGGCTGCATGGATGCGCGCTATGGACGCCTCCGCGCCGCCATCCCCCGGATGCTAGCGATGCTGAAACCCGCGCCACCGCGAAAATCCGATACTTGAGCGCCGCGCCCGCCTTGCCTAGATAGAGGCCCATGGCGGTCACTCCCATCTCGGAACTGAATGAGCGCGCCCGCGACGTTTTCCGCCTGGTGGTGGAAAATTATCTGGGCACCGGCCTTCCGGTCGGATCGCGCACGATCAGCCGCATGGCCTCGCTCAGCCTTTCGCCCGCTTCGATCCGAAATGTGATGCAGGATCTGGAGGAACTGGGCTTGCTCGCGGCGCCCCATACCTCCGCCGGGCGGATGCCGACGGAGACGGGCCTGCGTCTGTTCGTGGATGGCATGATGCAGGCCGCCGAGCCTTCGCCGGAGGAGCGCCGCGCCATCGAGGCGGGCTTGACGGAAAGCGGCCCCATCGAAGAGGCCCTGTCCGCCGCGACCGCCACTCTTTCGGGCCTGTCCGCTTGCGCTGGCATCGTCATGGTGCCCAAGCGCGAGCCGGTGCTCCGTCAGTTCGGTTTCGTGCCGCTCAACGACCGGCAGGCGTTGGCCGTGCTGGTGGGGCAGGACGGCTCGGTCGAAAACCGCGTCCTCGATCTGCCCGAAGGCGTGACCCCGCCCATGCTGGCGGAGGCTGCGAATTTCATGTCCGCCCGTTTTGCCGGCATGACCCTCCATCAGGCGGGAGAGGCGCTGCGGCAGGAACTGGAAAAGGAGCGCACGGCGCTTCAGGGCGCGGCGCGCGAATTGATCGAGCGCGGCGTCGCCATCTGGTCGCAGGACGCGGACGACCGCCCCGTCATGATCGTGCGCGGCCAGTCGCATCTGCTGGATGACGGCACCGCCGCCGATCTGGAGCGGGTGAGGCAATTGCTGGAGCAACTGGAGAGTAAGCAGGAAATCTTCGGCCTGCTCCAGAGCGCGCTGGCGGGCGATGCGACCAAAATCTTCATCGGTTCGGAAAACAAGCTCTTTTCCCTTTCCGGTTCTTCGGTCATAGCCGCGCCTTACCGGGGCGGCGACGGCCGGGTCGTCGGCGTGGTCGGCGTGATCGGCCCCACGCGCTTGAACTATGCGCGGGTGATCCCCATGGTGGACTTCACCGCCCAGACATTGTCGAGATTGATGAGATGAGTGAAGACAAAGAGAATATCGAAAATACCGAAGTCGTGGACCAGCTTCCGGAGGATGCGGCGCCCGTCGGCGATACGGCGGAGGATCGGCTGACCGCGCTTGAAAGCGAATTGGCGGCGGCGAAGCAGGACATTCTCTACGCCCATGCCGAAACGCAGAATGTGCGCCGCCGGCTGGAAAAGGAACTGGACGACGCGCGCGCTTATGCCGCGACGGCCTTTGCCCGCGACATGCTGTCGGTGGCCGACAACCTGACCCGCGCGCTTCAGGCCATTCCAGCCGATCTGCGCGAGGATGAGAAGTTCAAGGGACTGGTCGCGGGCCTTGAAGCCACGACCCGCGAACTGGAAAGCGTGTTAGGCCGCAACGGCATTCAGAAGCTGGAATCGGTCGGCCAGCCGCTTGACCCCAACAAGCATCAGGCGATGATGGAAGTGCCTTCCGCCGATGCGGAGCCGGGCACCGTGCTGGTGGAGATGCAGGCGGGCTACACGATCAAGGACCGCCTGCTGCGCCCCGCGCTGGTGAGCGTGGCGAAGAAGCCGGACTGAATTTTTTACACGGAATTGGAAGGCGGCGCGGACTCCGGTTCGCGCCGCTTTTTTTATGGGCGGAAGGAGTTGGGAATGACCTTCGCCCTTCGCTTAGCCTTGTCGGCCCAGATCTCCGCTGGAAAGGCGATCTTCCAAGTGATCGCTTACTAAAAGAGGGGGATGTGTAGCATGCAAAGCTGCAATTCTGCGATGGGTGGTTTTGGCCAATTGCGGACACTCCCACATCCGTTCGGGCTGAGCTTGTCGAAGCCCTTCCCTTTTCTTCATGGGGTTGTGTTTGAAGAAGTGAAGCCCTTCGACAAGCTCAGGGCGAACGGAGGTGGGTGACTGAAACCCACTCAAATTGAACTGCATCGTGCTCCTGCGAAGGCAGGAGCGCATCAGGTGAGTAAACCGGACAGTCCGCTCCCACCCAACCACGTCATTCGCACCGTCGTAAAGCAACTCCCCGCCTCTCTTCCACCCTCACTGGCAGCGCGCGGCAAAGCCGTATAAGAAGCGCCGCTCATGTCCTCCCGCCCGCTCCCGCCTGTATCGGCTTCGGTCGAACCCATCGCGCTTTATGTGCACTGGCCGTTTTGCGTGTCCAAATGCCCCTATTGCGACTTCAACAGCCATGTGCGCGAGCAGGTGGATGCAGACGCATGGCGCAACGCATTGCTGGCGGACCTGCGGCATGAAGCGGCGCTCACGGGCGGACGGCCGCTGTCCTCCATCTTCTTCGGCGGCGGCACGCCTTCGCTGATGCCGCCCGCCATCGTCGCCGCGCTGATCGAAGCGGCGGCGGAATATTGGCGACCCGCTCCCGATCTGGAGATCACGCTCGAGGCCAATCCCAGTTCGGTCGAAGCGGCGCGCTTTGCCGATCTGGCGGCGGCGGGCGTCAATCGCGTGTCGCTGGGCTTGCAGGCGCTGGATGACGAGGCCCTGCATTTCCTCGGCCGCGCGCATGACGTGCGGGAAGGACTGGCGGCGCTGGACGTCGCGCAATCCGTTTTCCGGCGGGTCAATTTCGACCTCATCTACGCGCGGCCCGGCCAAAGCGAAAGCGATTGGGAGACGGAGTTGACGCGCGGCCTGTCCTTTGGGACCGATCATCTGTCGCTCTATCAGCTCACCATCGAGCCGGGGACGCGCTTCGCGACATGGGTGGCGCAGGGCAAGCTCCAGCCCGCCGACGGCGATCATGCCGCGACGCTCTATGAACAAACGCAAGAGATGACGGCGGCGGCGGGCATCCCCGCTTATGAGATCAGCAATCATGCCCGGCCGGGGCAGGAAAGCCGCCACAACCTTACCTATTGGCGCTATGGCGACTATGCCGGAATCGGCCCCGGCGCGCATGGGCGGCGGCTGGGCATGGCGACGTTGCGCCACCGGAAGCCGGAAAACTGGATGAGCGCGGTCCAGCGCAATGGCCATGGATTGCAAGGCGAAGAGACGCTCGCGCCGCAGGATCGCGCGCGGGAGGCCTTGCTGATGGGCCTGCGGCTGGTGGAAGGCGTCGATCTGGAGCGAATCGCACGGCTTTCCGGCCTGAGGGAAATCGATCTGGTCGATGCGAAAGCGATCGCGCAGCTTTCCGGCCATGGTCTCGTCGCGAAGACGGACCGGAGGTTACGGGTCGAACCGGCGGGCATGTTGCTGCTCGACGCGATCCTGCCGGAAATCGTCGCCGTCTGACGATCAATCCGTCGCGCGGGTATCGATCCGGGCGATTTCCTCATCCAGATCGCGCAACACTTCGGCGCGGATTTCATCCGACATCCTGATGGCGCGGGCCACTTCCCCGCGGGCCTTGATGAGCCCTGCCCTCGCCGCGCCCGCCGCCTGCGCCCTGATGGCCGTGTCGCAGATACGCACGCGGATGTGACGGCGGCCGTCTGCATCGACGGTTTCCCGATGGCTCACCGCCTGATCGCCCTCGCAGCCGCTGCGGACGTCGACATGGGGTATCTGTCGGCGGATGTCCGCTTCGCTGGGAATGGCATAGGCCGATGCGGACATACCGGCGGCAGGCGGCGCGGGTGGAACCGGAGGAACTGGCGGCACGATGTCCGCGGCAGGCGCTGGGGGAGCCAGCGGCGCGACGGGTGCCGAGGGCGCCGCCTGAACGACGGGCATCGCGGCGGCGGCTTCCGATGACTCGGCGACGGGCTGCGCCTCGCTGTTCCTTTGCGGAACGAGAGGTTCATCCGCTTGCGCGGGTTGCGCGACCAGATCGGATAGCCGGTTGAAATTGACGGCCTCCACCCGCTCGGTGATCGCGGCCACCTGCTGCGCGGCGCGGCCGCCCGAAGCGGTCAAGGCAAGGCCGGTCACCGTCATCAGCCCCACAAGAGCCATGCCCCAACTGATGCGGCGAAGCGACATTTCATGATTCGAAAGCATTTTCAGCCTCCCCTTCAGGGCAGCGATGCGTGTGAGATGGCAGGCTCCGGCGAACTGCCGCCCGCCTGCCGCCTTCAAAATGGCGCGGCCATAGGCATGGGCCTGATCCCGGCCATAAAGCGCCAGGACGCGGGCGTCACAGGCTTGTTCCTGATCGGCGCGATAAGCCCGATAGGCGATCCAGGCGACCGGATTGCACCAATGGACGGCAAGCAGCAGCAAAGCGGCCATGTTCGCGGCCAGATCGCCATGGTCGTGATGCGCGCGTTCATGCGCGATCGCCATCGCCTGCTCCTCCGCGTCGAAGCGCAGCGCGAAGTCGACCGGCAGCACGATATAAGGACGCAGGACACCGAAGGCCAGCGGCCCTCCCGCCTGCGGACTGGTGACGATCCGGATGCGTCCTTCCTGCCCGATCAGGGTGGAATCCGCCAAAATATGCTGCCGGAAACGGGCATAACCCACCAGTTGCACGAGCAGGAAGGCGGCTACCCCCATCAGCCAGACAGCGACCCCGATTTCCAGCCATGGCAGGCGGAAAGCGGTATCGGCAGGCGCGGGAGCGGCAGCGACGATGATGAAATCCGGAATGCCGGACTGGTCGACGGCGGTCTGGAGCGGCGACGGCGCGACGATCCGCTCCGGCAAGGCGGGCAACAGCATCCGCGCCAGCGGCAGCGCCCAGAGCCAATATGCAGCCCCCGCCCCCAGCCATCGCGCCACGGGACGGCGCACCATCATGACGAGCGCCATCAACAGGGTCGTGGCGATCAGGGTCTCGGCCAGCCAGACGCTCATGACTTCAGCCCTTTCAATATCCCTTCCAGTTCAGCGATGTCATCCGCCGTCAACTGGTCCTGCTGCGCCAGTTGCGCCACCAGCGGCGATATGCGTCCGCCGAAGAGGCGATTGACAAGGCGGCCGGATTCGCTCGCGACATAATCTTCCCGCGCGACCATGGGGCGGTAGAGGAAGCGGCGGCCGTCCTGATCGGCGGCGATGATATCCTTCGCCATCAGGCGGGACAACAGCGTCTTGACCGTCTGGACGCTCCAGCCGCGATCCGCCGCCACCTGGTCGGCGACGCCGGCGGCGGTGAGCGGAGCGCGCTGCCACAGAGCCTCCATCACCACCAGTTCGGCTTCGCTGATCTTTTCGCTGACGGCCATGACGCGCTTCGATTCCCGAGTCTTCAACTACAGATGTAGTCGTATTGATTACAGATGTAGTCAATAGCCGGAAGGCAAGGTGAAGCGGCGGCGCGGATTGTCGGATTATTTTACATCCGCGCGATCCGGCGTCGGGGCGTTAACCTTTGGGAAGGCGGATTTTCCTTCCTCTTCCCAAGGTGGCACGGCATTTGCGTCGAAAAGGCTGTTCCCGAGCGTTCAACTATCGGGGGATGCAGGCCGGTCTCCGCCGCATCCCCCACCCGGGCTTTCCCTCATAAAAAAAGCGGCCCGAAACGCCCGGACCGCCCTTTTGCGAAAATCGGATGAAGTCAGTTGGCCGAGGCGACGCCCTGATCGGTCATCAACTGCTGCAATTCGCCCGCTTCATACATTTCCATCATGATGTCGCTGCCGCCAACGAACTCGCCCTTCACATAAAGCTGGGGAATGGTCGGCCAGTCGGAAAAGGTCTTGATCCCCTGACGGATGCCCTGATCCTGCAACACGTCGACGCTTTCATAGGCGACGCCCAGATGCTCCAGGATGGCGATGGCGCGGCTGGAAAAACCGCATTGCGGGAAAAGCGGCGTGCCCTTCATGAAGAGCACCACGTCATTGCCGTTGACGATATCGGCGATCCGCTGCTGCACGGCGTCGGTCATGAATTGGGTCCATTCCTGTCTGGCGCCCGCCATCCCGCGGGCGCGCCATCGTTTCTGCCGCCTAATTGGGAACGGCGGTGGTGAGTTGCAAGGCGTGGAGGACGCCGCCCATCCGGCCGCCCAGCGCGGCATAGACGGCGCGCTGCTGCGCCACGCGGGAAAGGCCGCGAAAACTTTCCGACACCACGCGGGCGGCATAATGGTCGCCGTCCCCGGCCAGATCGGTGATCTCCACCTGCGCGTCCGGAATGGCGGATCGGATCATGTCGGCGATTTCATCGGCGGCCATCGGCATGGCGGCTTCCCCTGTGCTTCGCCCTCAGGGCTGCGCTTCGATGAACTGGCGGCGGGCGATGACCTGCTGTTCCTCCAGCGCCGCGCGCACGGTGGCTTCGTCCACGTCGATGCCCGCCTGCGTCATGTCGCCCAGCAGCTTGCGGATCACGTCCTCGTCGCCCGCTTCCTCGAAATCGGCCTGCACCACGGCCTTCGCATAGGCGTCGGTCTCTTCCGGCGTCAGGCCCATCTTCGCGGCGGCCCATTCGCCGACCAGCCGGTTGCGGCGCGCCTGGATGCGGAACTGCATTTCGGCGTCATGCGCGAACATATTCTCAAAAGCCCGTTCGCGGTCGTCAAAAGTGGTCATGCCATGCCCTGTTCAAAAAAAACTGTTGTCTATCCGCAGATATTCTGATCGGCGCGCTTAGGCAACGGTTGGAACGAGCCAAGGCCTTTCGACCGCCAGTTCCGCTTCGAAGCGGTCGATTTCATCCCTGTTGCCAAGCGTCAGGCCGATCTCATCCAGACCGCCTAGCAGGCAATGCTTGCGGAAGGGATCGATCTCGAATGCGAAGCGGTCCTGAAACTGGGTCGTGACCGTCTGCTCTTCCAGATTGACATGGATCGGATCGGTCTTCGCCACTTCCATCAGCCGGTCGATGGCTTCCTGCGGCAACATGACGGTGAGGATGCCGTTCTTGAAGGCGTTGCCGGAGAAGATGTCCGAAAAGCTGGGCGCGATCACCACCTTGATGCCCAGGTCCGCCAGCGCCCATGCGGCATGTTCGCGGCTGGACCCGCAACCGAAATTGTCGCCCGCGATCAGGATCGGGCTGCCCGCATATTCCGGGTCGTCAAAGACATTGCCCGGTTCCTTGCGAAGCACTTCGAACGCGCCCCTGCCCAGCCCCGCCCGGCTGATGGTCTTCAGCCAGTGCGCGGGGATGACGATGTCGGTGTCGACATTCTTCATGCCGAACGGATAGGCCCGGCCTTCGACTTCAGTCAGTTTTTCCATCAGCGGACCTGTTTCGTCTCCGTGGCGGGACCGTCCTCGGCGCGGCCCAGCGTTGCGGCCATGGCGGCGCTGGCCAGCGCGCCCAGCGTGAGCAACCAGAAAATCTTCTTCATGCGACCGCCCCCTCTTTTTCATTCAGCAATTCGCGCACGTCCGTCAGGCGGCCCGTCACCGCCGCCGCCGCCGCCATGACCGGCGAGACGAGATGCGTGCGCGACCCCGGCCCCTGCCGTCCCATGAAATTGCGGTTGCTGGTCGACGCGCAACGCTCGCCCGCGGGCACCTTGTCCGGGTTCATGCCGAGGCAGGCGGAGCAGCCCGGCTCGCGCCATTCGAAGCCCGCTTCCTTGAAGATGCGGTCCAGCCCTTCCGCTTCCGCCTGCAATTTGACGAGTCCCGAACCGGGAACGACCATCGCCTGCTTGATGCCGCTGGCGATATGGCGCCCCCTGAGCAGGGCTGCGGCGGCGCGCAGATCCTCGATCCGGCTGTTGGTGCAGCTTCCGATGAAGATATGCTCGACCGGAACGTCCTGCATCCGCTGGCCGGGCGTCAGGCCCATATAATCGAGCGACTTCTGCGCGGCGGCGCGCTTGGAGGCGTCGGCGAAGCTCTCCGGATCGGGCACCACGCCCGTCACCGGCACGACATCCTCCGGGCTGGTGCCCCAGGTGACATTGGGCACGATGTCGGCGGCGTCGATCACCACCACCTTGTCGAAGACCGCGCCTTCATCGGTCCTGAGCGTCTTCCACCATGCAACGGCGGCATCCCATGCCTCGTCCCTGGGAGCCATCGGACGGCCCTTGAGATAAGCGAAGGTCTTTTCGTCCGGCGCGAACAGGCCGGAACGCGCGCCGGCCTCGATCGACATATTGGCGACGGTCAGCCGCCCTTCGATCGACATGTCCCGGAACACGGAGCCGCGATATTCCATGACATAGCCGGTGCCGCCCGCCGTGCCGATATGGTTGCAGATGGCGAGCGCCACATCCTTGGGCGTCACGCCAAAGCCCAGTTCGCCGTCGATGCGGACTTCCATCGTCTTCGAAGGCTTGAGCAACAGCGTCTGGGTCGCGAGCACATGCTCCACCTCGCTGGTGCCGATGCCGAAGGCCAGCGCGCCCAGAGCACCGTGCGAGCTGGTATGACTGTCGCCGCAGACCAGCGTCGTGCCGGGCAGCGTGAAGCCCTGTTCCGGCCCGACGACATGGACGATGCCCTGCTGCGGATCGGTGTCCCCGAACAGGCGGACGCCGAATTCCGGCGCGTTCCTTTCCAGCGCGGCCAATTGCTGCGCGCTTTCGGGGTCCGTGATGGGGATGCGCTTGCCCTGCGCGTCGCGGCGCGGCGTGGTGGGCAGGTTGTGATCCGGCACCGCCAGCGTCAGGTCGGGGCGGCGCACCTTGCGCCCGGCAAGGCGGAGTCCTTCGAAAGCCTGCGGACTCGTCACCTCATGCACGAGGTGGCGGTCGATATAGATGAGGCATGTTCCATCGGGACGGCGTTCGACGACGTGGGCGTCCCAGATTTTTTCGTAGAGAGTGCTCGACTTGACCATGATCCCTTCCCCCTAGACCCGTCGGACGCCGCGCGAAAGAGGAAATGGAGCCTAAATCCGCCGATTTGCCGCATCATCGGGCAAGAAAGTTACACGGCGCGCCTTCCCTGCCGCAAAAAAGACGGCCCGGAGCAGGAGCGCGCCGGGCCGCCAGGTCCTTCCACCCTTATCGCAAGGAGCAGGGGTGCCCTTGCGACGTGGTTTTCACGGCTCCAGCCGCGAAACTGCTGTCACATGCGGTCAGGCCGCGAACTGGTTCATCGTATTGTGGACGCCGCCCGCCTTCAGCGCGGCTTCCCCGGCGAAATATTCCTTATGGTCGTCGCCGATGTCGGAACCCGACATGTTCTGATGCTTCACGCAGGCGATGCCCTGACGGATTTCCTTGCGCTGGACGCCCGCGACATAGCCCAGCATCCCGGCGTCGCCGAAATATTCCTTCGCCAGATTGTCGGTGCTGAGCGCCGCCGTGTGATAGGTCGGCAGCGTGATGAGGTGATGGAAGATGCCGGCGCGGGCCGCCGCGTCCTTCTGGAAGGTGCGGATCTTCTCATCGGCTTCGGCCGCGAGGTCAGTCGCGTCATAGTCCGCGCTCATCAGCTTGGCGCGGTCATAGGCGGACACGTCCTTGCCTTCGGCCTGCCAGCGGTCGAATATCTGCTGGCGGAAGTTCAGCGTCCAGTTGAAGCTGGGCGAATTGTTGTAGACCAGCTTGGCGTTGGGGATGACTTCGCGGATGCGGTCGACCATGCCCGCGATCTGCTCGACATGCGGCTTTTCCGTCTCGATCCACAGCAGGTCCGCTCCGTTCCGCAACGAGGTGATGCAGTCGAGGACGCAGCGGTCCTCGCCCGTGCCGGAGCGGAACTGGAACAGGTTGGACGGCAGGCGCTTGGGACGCAGCAGCTTGCCTTCGCGGCTGATGATGACATCGCCATTGCCGATGCTGGTCAGGTCGACCTCATCGCAATCGAGGAAGCCGTTATACTGGTCGCCAATGTCGCCCGGCTCGCGGCTATATGCGATCTGCTTGGTGAGGCCCGCCCCCAGCGAGTCCGTGCGGGCGACGATGATGCCGTCGTCGACGCCCAGTTCCAGGAAGGCATAGCGGCAGGCGCGGATCTTCGCGAGGAAGTCCTCATGCGGCACCGTGACCTTGCCGTCCTGATGGCCGCACTGCTTTTCGTCGGACACCTGATTTTCGATCTGGAGCGCGCAGGCGCCCGCTTCGATCATCTTCTTGGCGAGGAGATAGGTCGCCTCCGCATTGCCGAAGCCCGCGTCGATGTCCGCGATGATGGGAACGACATGGGTTTCGTGATTGTCGATGGCGTGGGTCAGGCGCTGGATTTCCACCTCGTTGCCGGTCTCGCGCGCCTTGTCGAGATCGCGGAACAGCAGGCTGAGTTCACGCACGTCGGCCTGGCGCAGGAAGGTGTAGAGTTCCTCGATCAGGGCGGGAACGCTGGTCTTCTCATGCATCGACTGGTCGGGCAGCGGGCCGAACTCCGACCGGAGCGCCGCGACCATCCAGCCGGAGAGATAGAGATATTTCCCCTTGGTCGTGCCGAAATGCTTCTTGATCGAGATGAGCTTCTGCTGCCCGATGAAACCGTGCCAGCAGCCGAGCGACTGGGTGTAGGCGGCCGGGTCGGCATCATAGACCGCCATGTCGCGGCGCATGATCGCGGCGGTATGGCGCGCGATGTCGAGGCCGGTGTGGAAGCGGTTCTGGATGCGCATCCGGGCGACGGATTCGGGGGCGATGCCGTCCCAATGGCCCTGTTGGCCGATCAGGCTGCCAGCCTTCGCGATTTCCTGGCTGTAGGTCATGAGCGTTGTTTTCCATGCATCTGGAGTGTGAACTGGCGCCGAATTAGAAGAAACGACACATGCCGGACACCCCTTGCGAGGTTCAGTTGTCGATCTTTACAAAAAACTGGTGTAAAGTTGTAAAGTCTGCACTGGAGCGCGTTACAGATGGCGAAGGATCGTCCGGTTTACATGGGGCCGCGGCTGCGGAGGCTGCGGCGGGAACTGGGGCTGACGCAGGCGGACATGGCGGCCGACCTGGAGATTTCCGCTTCCTATGTCGCGCTGCTGGAACGCAACCAGAGGCCGCTGACCGCCGACATGCTGCTGCGGCTGGCGCGGACCTATCGGCTCGATATGAGCGAACTGGCGGGCGACGGCGGGGCGGAGCAGACGGCGCGGTTGCAGGCGGTGCTGAAAGACCCGATGTTCGCGGACATCGACCTGCCCGCGCTCGCGACGCAGGATGTCGCGGTCAACTATCCGGGCATGACGGAGGCGCTGCTGCGGCTGCACACCGCCTATCGCGAGGAGCAACTGGCGCTGGCCGACAGGGGCGTGGGCGGCGGGCGCGAGGAAGCGGCCGACGCGCCCGATCCGGTGGCGGAATCGCGGCGCTTCGTGGCGGCGCGGCGGAACAGCTTCCCGCTGCTGGACGATGCGGGAGAGGCTCTGGCGGCGGAGATCGAGGGCGCGGGCGGGCTTCATGCATGGCTCAAGGCGAAGCATGGGTTGCGGGTGCGGCGGCTGCCCTCCGATGTCATGGCCGGGTCGATGCGGCGGCTGGACCGGCATCGCGACGCGGTGCTGATCGACGATGCGCTGGACGGGGCCAGCACCAGCTTCCAGTTGGCGCTCCAGATTGCCTATCTGGAGATGCGCAAAACCTTCGACGCGCTGCTGAAGGAAGGGCAGTTCGCCAGCGAGAGCGGACGGCGGCTGACGCGGCGGGCGCTGGCGAGCTATGGCGCGGCGGCGATCCTGATGCCCTATACGGCCTTCGCCAGGGCGGTGGAGGCGCGGCGTTACGATGTGGAGGCGCTGGCGCGGCAATTCGGCGCGAGCTTCGAGCAGACGGCGCACCGGCTGACGACCTTGCAGAAGCCGGGGCAGGAACGGGTGCCCTTCTTCTTCATCCGGGTCGATCCGGCGGGCAATGTCAGCAAGCGGCTGGATGGCGCGGGCTTTCCGTTCGCGCGCCATGGCGGGTCATGCCCGCTCTGGTCGGTGCATCGCGTGTTCGAGACGCCGCGCGAGGTGGTGACGCAATGGCTGGAACTGCCCGATGGCGAACGCTTCTTCTCCATCGCGCGATCGGTGCGGGCGGGCGGCGGCGGATGGGGCGCGCCCCGCGTCGACCGGGCGATTGCGCTGTGCTGCGCGGCGGAACATGCCCATCGGCTGATCTACACGCAGGACGCCGCGCCTTCCGAGCCGACACCGATCGGAGTGACGTGCCGCCTGTGCCATCGCAGCCGGTGCATGGCACGCTCCGCCCCGCCCATCGGGCGCGAGGTGATGCCGGACGATTTTAGGCAGACCCATGCGCCGTTCGGGTTTGCGGATGGGTGAGGGATATATTGTCGTCCCGCCCTTTCTGCATTACATTGTCATGCAGAAAGGAATTATCATGGCCGCCAATGCATTGGTTCAGACCCGCATCGACGGGGCTGTAAAGGAGGAAGCCGCCGCCGTGCTGGCCGCGATGGGTCTTACCGTATCGGATGCCGTGCGCCTGATGCTCACCCGCGTCGCGCGTGAGAAGGCGCTGCCTTTCGAACCCCTGATTCCCAACGCCACGACTATCGCGGCCATGAAAGAGGCGCGCGAGGGCAAGGGAAAGCGGTTTGCCACCATGGCCGACCTGATGGCTGACCTTGATGCGGACGATTGAACGCACGGGACAGTTCAAGCGCGATTACAAACGGGAGAAAAAGGGGCAATATCGGCTTGCTCTCGATGAAGGCCTGTTTCCGGTTATCGAGAGATTGGCGCATGACGAACCGCTTGAACCGCGCCATCGCGATCATGCGTTGACCGGCGAATGGCGCGATCATCGGGATTGCCACATCAAACCCGATCTGGTGCTGATCTACCGGAAGCCGGACGACGAAACGCTGCAACTGGTTCGTTTGGGATCACATGCTGAACTGGGGTGGTGAGGATCGTTTTTCTCCCAAACGTTTCCAGCCCATTGCAGATATTCGATTTACTCTCGTACAAATTCACTGATGTGGAAGGCACGGCTTATTGCGCTGCCGGGGTTGCTCGGTCTTGCAGGTCTTATCATTGTGGCGGCTTTTACCGTCGGCCCGGATCAGGGACGGTCACCGGTTATAAAGTCACCGCGCATCTGTGACGCAGCAGCGGCCTACGCAATCCGAACTGAATTTCGAAAACCGACCAACAGCCTTGCGATGTTCAAGGCAGAAAATCCCGGTTTCTGCCGAAATGCCACAGTGCCACAAACTGGATCCGATGGATGGAGATCAGCCTCCCTTGCGGAGCAGATCGCGTTTGGAACAATCTATGTCTTCGTAAGATATGGCGAGAAGTGGCAGAAGGCTACAGGCCGTCCCGGAAGGATCGTTGCCGTGAGCCGTTCTGGTGCCAGCGATCCTAAATAGGTCCGCAGTTCATCCCCCCGAGCCTGCCCATAGCCCTCACGGACCACCCAGCCCGCGACACACCCCACGCAAAAAAGCGGCCTGTTGCCAGACCGCTCTTTTCACCGAAACGAATCGGGAGGAATCAGGATGCGACGGCAGCCTTCTTCTTGGCGATGTCGCGCTTCAGGCGCTGGGCCTTGAGCGACAGCTTGTCGTCGCTGGTCTTGAGCAGCCAGTTGTCGAGGCCGCCATTATGTTCGACCGAACGCAGGCCGTGGGTCGACACGCGCAGCTTCACGCCCTTTTCCAGCGCTTCGGAGATCAGCGTGACATTCTGCAGGTTGGGCAGGAACACACGCTTCGTCTTGTTGTTGGCGTGGGAAACATTGTGACCCACCTGGCGGCCTTTGCCGGTCAGCTCGCAAATGCGCGACATAATTTGATCAACCTTGCTGTTCGATTTCGTTCGGAAAGCGGCGCCAGTAGCGGGATTCCTCCATCCCGTCAAGCCGCCCGGCGGCCCGGATCATGCCGCCACCGCAACCTTTTGCGAGGACCGGGCGTTCCTTCCCCGTATCCCAGAGGAGGGTGAAATGCGAGTCATCGGTGGGTTGTTGCTGATCGTGCTGCTGATTCTGGCGGCGGGGATCGCGACGGGCTTCATCAACCTGCAAAAGACGCAGGAAGGCAGTCTGCCCGAAGTGTCCGTGAAGGGCGGCCAGCTCCCCAAATATGAGGCGAATGTCGCCAAGGTGGAGGTGGGCAGCCGCAACGAGACGGTCGAGGTGCCGACCGTGGACGTGAAGAAGCCCTGATCGTTTCGCAGGCGCGCATGGCGTGATAAGGGCGGCCCATGGCCTCGCCCTTCCCCCTGCCCGATCCGATGCGCCGCGCGCTCGACCTCGCCCATGCGGCGCAGCGGGCGGGCGAGGTGCCGATCGGCGCGGTGGTGACGCTGGACGGGCGCATCCTTGGCGAGGGAGAGAATCGCAACCGGCGCGACCATGATCCGACCGCCCATGCCGAGATAGTCGCGATCCGGCAAGCGGCGCAGCGGATCGGGGATTTCCGGCTGACGGGATGCGATCTGTGGGTGACGCTGGAGCCGTGCCCGATGTGCGCGGGGGCGATTTCCCATGCGCGGATCGCGCGGCTTTATTATGCCGTGTCGGACCCCAAGGGCGGCGCGGTGGAACAGGGGCCGCGCCTCTTTGCCCAGCCGCAATGCCTGCACCGGCCCGAAGTCTATGGCGGACTGGCGGAGGCGGAGGCTTCAGCGTTGCTGCGGGACTTTTTCGCGGCCCGGCGCTGAATAGTCGATCTTATAGAGAGTGTAGGGCAAGGTCGTGCCGCTGCGGATCGTGACGGGGTGGAGCCAGCCCGGCACCTTGCCGCGCATCAGGTCCGCGTAGAAGCCGCGCGGGCTGCGCGCCTGATAGATGGTGCCTTCCGGGAAATTGGGGCAGATCAGCAGATAGGTGGCGTGATGCTTCGCCGCGATGGGGCGGAAGGCGTCGGCCAGCCCGTCGAAAGCGTGATGGATGTCCAGGATCACCGCGCCGTTGCGGTGATAGGGTCCTGCGACGGCGCTATGATGCGTCGTGGCGATGATGCGCGGGCCAAGATCGACCATGGTGAAGATGGTGGCGGGCGGCAGGTCGTCCAGCACCTCCAGCGCGGGCAAGGTGCGGCAACGGCCATTGGCTTTCTTGATCGCGTCCGTGCGGGCCTTGGCCTGCGGGCGCCAGGGCTTGGGCTTTTCGCCGGTCAGGGCGGCGAGGCTATTCTTGACCTGCGGATAAAGCGGATAGGCGAAGAGGAAGGCGACGAGCGGCAGCATCCCCGCCCATGCCGCCGCCCTTATGACGGGGCGGCCCTTCGTCATGAGCAGGAGCAGGCGGTGCGCGACCCATGCGGCGGGCGGGATCGCCATGAGCTGCGCCGCCGGACCCGCGCGCAGGGCCCAGAACAGGAGGGCCGTGGAGAAGAGCATCATCAGCCCCACCGTCACCCACGCCCAGAGCCGGTCCGCGTCGCGGCGCGAATCCCACAAGGCCCAGAGCAGGCCGATGAGGCCCGCCACCGGCAGCGCCATCAAGGGCACGGCGACATCGCGGGTCTGGGCGGTCAGGGGCTTCGCCTCCCGGATATTGGCGAGCCAGAGGCGTTCGAGTTCGGGCGAGATCTGGTAGGCGCCGCTCAGGCATTGGGGCCAGTTTGCCCAAGCGAAGGCCGCGACCGCCGTGCCGACGATCAGCCCGGCGCCAAGCCGCGCCTGCCAGCTTCGCAGCGGCAGGAGGGCGAGCAGCACCATGCCCGCAGAAGCCGCCGCAAAGATCGCGACCCAGATGGGCGAGATCGCATCGCACACCATCTGGCGGTTGGCGTTGCTCGCGAAGATCAGGAACAACAGTGACGTGGCGCCGGTCAGGCTGATGGCATAGGGCAGCATCCGGCGGCCCGCGCCTTCCCTGAACACCCAGCGCAGCGCGATCAGCGCGCCGCCCGCCGCCAGATAGACGATCATCTCCATGCCGATGGTCAGCGACAGCGCGGTGCTGATCCCCGCGATGATGCCGCCGCGCAGCCAGTCGCGGTCGATCAGCCCCGCCAGCATGGTGACGGCCAGCGCCAGTTGCCAGCCATGATGATCCACCCGCATCGGCGCATACATGCTAAGCGCCATCTGCGCGGCGAGCGGCGTCAGCGCCGCGATGATCCACGCATTGCCCCCCGCCAGCCGCCGCGCGATGAAACCGAGGCTCAGCGTCAGCAGCAGCAGCGGCAACAGCGGCGCGATGGCGCAGGCAAGACGGTCGGCCATGCCCTGATCCACGAAAGCGCGGAAGAACAGCATCAGCCCCGCGATGGGCAGGTCCACCAGCCGCGACCAGTGGATGTCGAACCCCCTGGGCGGATCGAGGCGATATTGGCGCAGGTCGAACCAGCCCTGCCCCGCCAGCCAGTCCTTCACCTGCACATAGCGGATATTGTCGTCCGTATCGCTCAGCACGAACCAGTGGATCGCGGGCCAGCGATTGACGAGGAACCCCGCCACGACGGCCACCCAGATAAGCAGCGTCAGCCATTTCCAGTGCCGCGCCGCATATTCGGAAAAGCCCGTGGCGAAAGTCGCGATACGGGCGCGCAGGGCTGACCGGCTTTGCAAGTTCATGGGTGGTGGATTAGACGCTCTGCATCAAAGCGCAACGGGGGCCTCGTGAAAATCATCCAGCGATTGTCGGCGGAGCGGCAGGCCCTTTTCTGGCAGATCGTCCGTTATGGGGTGACGGGGCTGTTCGTCACGGCCTGTCAGGCGGCGATCTACTGGGTTCTGGCGGCGGTGGCGGGGCTGCATGTGCAGGTCGCCAACGGGATCGGCTACGTGGCGGCGGTGCTGATCGGCTATGTGTCGCACAACGCCTTCACCTTTCGCGGCCATGGCGGAAAGGACGGCCATGCGGGGCGCGGGGCGCGCTTCGTCACCGTGTCGCTGGTGAGCTATGCGCTCAACGCCTTGTGGGTGTGGCTGTGCGTCACGCATATGCGATGGCCGGAATGGTCGCCCATCCCGGCCATGCTCTTCGTGACGCCAGCAGTGGTGTTCCTGCTCAACCGGCAATGGGTGTTCCGGTAGGGCGTTGAAGCGTTAGTGGACGAAGCGGGCCACTACATCGCGGTAGGAGCGGCTGACCTTCACCTGCGCGCCTGATTCCAGCACCAGGAAACATTCGCCGTTGGTGTGGGGCTTCACCTGCCGCACCTGCGACAGGTTCACGATGGTGGAGCGGTGGACGCGCTGGAAGTTGCGGGGGTCGAGGCGCTTTTCCAGATCCTTCATCGTCTCGCGCAGGATCAGCGAATTGTCGGCGGTGTAGATGCACATATAGTCGCCCGCCGCGTCGATCCGCTCGATCGAATCCACGTCGACACGGAAAATCTGGCCGCGATCCTTGATGTTGATGAGCTTTTCGAAACGGTTGGACGCGGGCGCGTCCTCATCGGTGGAAAGGTCGCTCATCGCTTCGGGGGCGACTTCGGCCAGCACCTCGCGCAGCTTTTCCGCTTCCTGCACCTGCTTCTTTTCGGACAGGCGCTGGCGCACGCGGTCCAGCGCGTCGGCCAGACGGCCCTCCTCCACCGGCTTCATGAGATAATCGACCGCCTGCGCCTCGAACGCGCGGATCGCATGGTCGCTATAGGCGGTGACGAAGATGAAGAGCGGCGGTTCGACTTCCATCATGCCCTGCACGACGGAAAAGCCGTCGAATCCCGGCATTTGAATATCAAGGAACACAAGGTCGGGTTTGTGCGTCTTTATGGCGCGGATGGCTTCGCGGCCATTGGAGCAGGTTTCGACGATTTCAACATCCTCATGCGCTTCCAGACGGAGCTTGAGGCCCTGAATAGCCAGGCTTTCGTCGTCGACGAGGATCGTTCTGATGGTCATGCGGCCACTTTCGATGGTTCATCCAGATTAAGCGGCATTTCGATAATGACCGAAAAACCGCCTGGCGTGGAACGCGTCTCGAAGCTCTGTCGTTCCCCGAACGCCTGAATAAGGCGGTCGCGAATGTTCGCCAGCCCGACGCCCGTTCCCGCGCTGACCGGATTGTTCGGTCTCATGGCCCCGTCATTCAATCCCGGTCCGCTGTCCGATACGATGATCCGGACGTTTTCACCGGCAGGCTGCGCCGTGACGGAGATTTCGGCCCCCTCCTCCTTGGGCGTCACGGCATATTTGATCGCGTTTTCGACCAGCGGCTGCAGCAGCAGCGAAGGCAGGCGCGACTGCGCGACCGCCGGGTCGATGTTGAAGACGGGGCGCAGCCGGTCCTCGAACCGCATCTTCTCTATCTCCAGATAGAGTTTCAGCGTCTCCACCTCCTGCTCCAGCGTCACCTGCGCGGTCGGTTCGTTGATAAGGGTATAGCGCAGGAAGGAGGACAGGCGGGAAAGCATCGCATTGGCGCGGTCGGTCTGTTTCAGCAGCACCAGCGTCGATATGCTGTTCAGCGTATTGAACAGGAAATGGGGATTGAGCTGATAGCGCAGCATCGCCAGTTGCGCGCTGGACGCCTGATTTTCCAGATGGAGAAGCTGGTCGGCCTGTTCCTCGACCGTCAGGTAGAAGTTGATGGCGTAATAGAGCGCCGACCATGCGCCGAGCAGCGTGACGCTGAGGTAGAAGGCGCCGAGGAAGAGCTGAACCCCCGCCGTCTCGCTCGCGCGGTTCTGGGTGGAAAAGACCCAGGCGTCGATGAAAGCCACCAGTCCCGCCGCCGCCAGCACCGTCAGGATCGAAACGCCCCATGTGATGACCGGCTTCTGTTTCAGCAGATAACGGAAGATCACCGCGATCAGCAGCGTCACCGAATAGCCGCTGACCGTGGAGATCAGCACCGGGATCAGGCTGGAAAGCGGCTGTCCGTTGGCGATGGTGGAGGAACCGCGCAACAGGAAGGCCCCTGCCCAGCCCAGCGACTGGAGGTTCCAGAAAGCGCGATTCTTGTCCGCGAAAAAAGGCTGCGGCTGGATACGGGGCGGTGACATCGCGCGCAGACTAGGCGATTTCGCGCGGAGCGAAAACGCCCTTTTTGATGGCGGTCGCGGGGAGAAGGCAGTCATTCGAAAATCCTCCCCTTGCAGAGGAGGATCGATAAGTCGCATCAGGCGGCGGCGGTTTCCTGCATCACTGGCGCGATGCCGTCCGGGCAGATCCAGACCAGATCCTCGATCGCCAGATCGCGGCCGTCATGCGACTGGATCGTCATGCGGCGGATCGGCTGGCGGTCGCGGCTGTCGGCCAGCAGCTGACAGGATTGCGGGCCGCAGCCCCACCGCTCGCCCCATTGGCGCAGGGCGACCATGACGGGCGCGAGTTCCTGCCCCTTCTGGGTCAGGCGATATTCGACCTTGCGCCGGTCGCACTGCATGGGCTGGCGCACCATGATGCCGTTTTCGACCAGGCGGGTCAGGCGATTGGCGAGGATGTTGCGGGCGATGCCCAGCACGGACTGAAATTCCTCGAAATGGCGGATGCCCGCCATGGCGCCGCGCAATATCAGGAAGGACCAGCGTTCGCCCATCATCTCCAGCGCGCTGGGCAGCGCGCATTGTTCCAAGTCCTGCGCCAGATTATGTCTCATCGTGATCACTCGATAGCGTAAAGCCGCCTCCGTTGCAAAAGTGCAGCAGAATTATTCCAAAATGGGATTTTTTTGTTGCACGGCAAGGCGCTTCTCACACAATCGGGGAAGGATGCTACGTCAATATGAACTTGTCGAACGGGTAAAACGCTACGATCCGGAAGCGGACGAAGCGATGATCAACCGCGCCTATGTCTTCTCCGTCCAGAAACATGGCAGCCAGAAACGCGCCAGCGGCGACCCCTATTTCAGCCATCCGGTTGAAGTCGCGGGCATTTTGACCGATTTTCATCTGGACGACCAGACCATCGTGACGGCGCTGCTGCATGACACGATCGAGGACACGCTGGTCACGCACGAGGAGATCGAGCAGGCGTTCGGCAAGGATGTCGCGCGCATGGTCGACGGCGTGACCAAGCTCAGCAAGATCGAGGCGATGAGCGAGAATGAGCGGGCGGCGGAAAATCTCCGCAAATTCCTGCTCGCCATGTCGGACGACATCCGGGTGCTGCTGGTGAAGCTGGCCGACCGGCTGCACAACATGCGGACGCTGCACTTCATCAAGAATGAGGCCAAGCGGCGGCGCATCGCCAAGGAGACAATGGACATCTATGCCCCGCTGGCAGAGCGGATCGGCATGTACGACTTCATGCGCGAGATGCAGTTGCTCGCCTTCCGGGAACTGGAGCCGGAAGCCTATGACAGCATCACCAAGCGGCTGGAGCAGTTGAAGGAAGGCGGCCATGACAAGGTCGACCGGATCGGGGCGGAACTGCAATTGCTGCTGGGGAGCCACGACCTGCCGGTCACCGTCTCCGGCCGGGAGAAGCACCCCTTTTCCATCTGGAAGAAGATGCAGGAACGCCACATCAGTTTCGAGCAGTTGACGGACGTCATGGCCTTCCGCGTCATCACCGAGACGATGGACGACTGCTACAAGGCGCTGGGGGTGATCCACCAGACCTACAAGATGGTGCCGGGGCGGTTCAAGGACTACATCTCCACGCCCAAGCGCAACGGTTATCGCTCGCTCCACACGACGGTGATCCATCAGGACAATGCCCGCATAGAGGTGCAGATCCGCAGCCGCGAGATGCATCATGACGCCGAACTGGGGCTGGCCGCGCACTGGGCCTATAAGCAGAAGGGCGACGCCAACGACCATCAGGCGGCCTGGCTGCGCGATCTGGTCGAGATATTGGAACAGAGCCAGGATGCGGACGAACTGCTCGAACATACCCGCATGGCGATGTATCAGGATCGCATCTTCGCCTTTTCCCCCAAGGGGGAGCTGCACCAGTTGCCCAAGGGATCGACGCCGGTCGACTTCGCCTATGCGGTGCATACGACGCTGGGCGATCAGACGGTCGGCGCAAAGGTCAATGGGCGCGTCGTGCCGCTGCGGACGCCACTGGAAAATGGCGATCAGGTCGAGATCCTGAAATCCGAAGGGCAGCAGCCCCAGCCCGGCTGGCTGACCTTCGCCGTCACGGGCAAGGCGCGCTCGGCCATCCGCCGCTATATCCGGCAGAAGCAGCGGGGCGAGGAGATCGCGCTGGGCGAGAAGCTCTATGAGGAGATCGTCGGGCGCTTCCCGCCCGAACTGGCGAGCGAACTGGGCGACAAGGCGCTGGCGGCGGCATTGAAGCGCCTCAAGCTGGAGGATCGCGCCGCGCTGATGATCGCCATCGCCACCCATCGCCTGCGCGACCGGGAGGTGATGGAGGCGCTGATTCCCGGATCGACCGAGGCGGAAGGGATGGAAGAGGCCCATCCCCGCCAACATGAGCCGGTGTCCATCCGCGGCCTGACGCCCGGCATCGCCTATAATCTGGGCGACTGCTGCCACCCGGTGCCCGGCGACCGCATCGTCGGCGTGCGCCGCACGGGCGAGCCGATCGAGGTGCATACGATTGACTGCCGGTCGCTGGAGGCCGGGCAGGACGATGACTGGATCGACCTGTCATGGGACAGCAAGTCCAAGGGCGGGACGGCGCGCCTTTCCGTCATCGTCAAGAACCAGCCTGGCGCGCTGGCCGCCGTCACCAATGTGTTCGGCGCGACCAAGGCGAACATCCTCAACCTGCAACTGGTGAACCGCGAGGGGCCGTTCCACACCGACATCATCGATCTGGAAGTGGTCGATGCGCAGCATCTCAACCGCATATTGTCGGCGCTGCGGGCGCTGGATGCGGTGGTGCAGGCGGATCGGGTGTAGAAGGGCTCGCGCGGAGACGTGGAGGGGTTCCCCCTGGGGCTTTGCCCCTGTTCCAATCGGATGGCCGCTTTTCGACGAAACTCTGGATGTGAAGTCGGCCTTCGGTCAGGCGCATCTCCTCCGCGTCTCCGTGCCTCCGCGTGAAACAGATAAAGCGTGACATCCTGCCCCTTTTCCCTTAAAGGCGCGCCACCGGACCCCTTGCGGGTCCACCGTCCGAGACAGTTGGTGAAGGGAATCTGCCCTTCTTAATATCCAGCCTAGACGGGGAAAAGTTCTTTACCGGCGGGCTTTTGGCCTGTCCGGGTCTGCCTGTTCCCATGAGGTGCGGGCCAGTCGATCTCTCCCCTTCGGACCAATGCCCCGCGATTCGTCGCGGGTTTTAGCCGTTCGCCGGATTTTCCGGCGGACATGAAGTGGAGAATGGCATGGATCGTAATCAGAAGGCTGAGGTCGTTTCCGCGCTGAACGCACATCTGGCAGAGGTGGGCGTGGTCGTCGTGACCCGCAACCTCGGCATGACCGTCGCCCAGTCGACGGACCTTCGCCAGAAAATGCGCGATGCCGGTGCGGTCTACAAGGTTACGAAGAACCGCCTCGCCAAGATCGCCCTTGAAGGCACCGACTATACCGGCATCAGCGACCTGCTGACCGGCCCCGTCGGCCTTGCCTCCTCGGCCGATCCGGTCGCAGCCGCCAAGGTTGCGGTCGATTTCGCCAAGACCAACGACAAGCTTGAGATCGTTGGCGGCGCGATGGGCGAGACAGTGCTGGATGCGAACGGCGTCAAGGCGCTCGCATCGATGCCGTCGCTGGATGAACTGCGTGCGAAGATCGTCGGGCTGCTCGTTGCGCCCGCGACCAAGCTCGCGACCGTCACCCAGGCGCCGGCTGCGCAGCTCGCGCGGGTCTTCAACGCCTATGCGGAAAAGAACGCGGCCTGATCTTCAGGACCGCCGGACATTCGTTTCAACTCTCATTGAAGGGGCTTTTCAACGCCCCGCCCAGAAGGGAACAGGTAAATTAATATGGCAGATATCAATGCTCTGGTCGATCAGCTGTCGGCCCTGACCGTCCTCGAAGCCGCCGAGCTGTCGAAGGCCCTGGAAGAAAAGTGGGGCGTTTCGGCCGCTGCTGCCGTGGCGGTTGCCGCTCCGGCCGGTGGCGCCGCCGGTGGCGCGCCTGCTGAAGAAGCCAAGGACGAATTCGACGTCATCCTGACCGGCGACGGCGGCAAGAAGATCAACGTCATCAAGGAAGTCCGCGCGATCACCGGCCTGGGCCTCACCGAAGCCAAGGCGCTGGTCGAAGGCGCTCCCAAGGCGATCAAGGAAGGCGTCGGCAAGGACGAAGCCGAAAAGCTCAAGAAGCAGCTTGAAGAAGCCGGCGCGACCGTCGAGCTCAAGTAAGCCTTTTCGCTCCGCATTTGCGGAGAGGGAATCAGGGCGGCGCCGTCATGGCGCCGCCCTTTTTCTTTGGCGATTGTATAGTTTGCAAACACGGCGGCTTCCCTAGCCGGAAAATAATTTCGCCGTCCCTGCATTTTTCGCTTGCAAAATATGTCCATTGGACATAGAAGTGATGTCAGAGCAACGAAGCTCGCTAACCGGAAGGATAGAAAATGACACAGACACAAACCCTGAAAATCGAAGCGGAAATCGCCAACCTGATTGCCGCCACCGCAAAGATCAACGCGGAAACCGACAAAATCCGGCTCGAAAAGGCGCTCTACCCGCTGGTAGCCGGTTCGGGCTTCACGCTTGCCATTGTCGGCCTCGCCAAGCTGTTCCTGTGAACGCTGCGGAATTCAGGGAGGCCCGGCGCAAGCTGGGCCTTTCCATCGGCGAACTGTCCAAAATCCTCGATACCAGCGAAGTGGCGATACGCCGCTGGGAAATGGATGACAGCCGCAATACCGCCCGCGCTCCGAATCCGATAGCCTGTCAGGTTCTCCGCTGGCTTGCCGAGGGCCGTTTGCACCTCGATTGATATTTCGCAGAAAGTGCGATCCCATGTCCGTGTTGTCTCGTGCCTATTTCCACGATGAGGAAAAGGCGTTTGAATATGTCGAAAGTATCATCTGGGCCGATGGAAAAACTTGCCCTCACTGTGGCGGTCTTGACCGCTTAACGAAGGTCAAGGCCAACCCTGCAAAGCGCATCCGCGTCGGCCTGTGGCGTTGCGGCGACTGCAAAAAACAGTTCACCGTCAAGATCGGAACGGTATTCGAGCATATGCGCGTGCCGCTCCATAAGGCGTTGCAGGCGCTCTATATGATGACGACCAGCAAGAAGGGTATTCCCGCGCACCAGCTGCATCGCACTCTGGAAATCACCTATAAGACGGCGTGGTTTCTGGCGCACCGCATCCGTGAGGCGATGGCCTCTGGCGACTTGACCGCCTTTGGCAGCGGTGGCGGCATTGTGGAGGTGGACGAAACCTTCATCGGGCGCATCAAAGGCTCCGAGAAGAGGCGCGCCTTCCATCACAAGATGAAGGTGCTCGCCCTTGTGGACCGCGATACCGGCAAGGCCCGCACGATGGTTGTCGATGAAGTGACGGCAAAAACCATCATGCCGATTGTGAAGGCGAATGTCGCCAGGGAAGCAATCCTGATGACCGACGAAAGCGGCGTCTATCGCCACGCTGGCAAGCACTTTACCGCGCATGGCACGACCAACCACAGCCAAGGCCAGTATGTCGATTATGAAATGCCGGAGGTTCACAGCAATACGGTCGAGGGCTATTTCAGCATTTTCAAGCGCGGCATGAAGGCGTTTATCAGCATTGCGGCGAGCAACATTTGCACCGCTATCTGGCCGAATATGAGTTCCGGTATAACAACCGCGAAGCCTTGGGCTGCAACGATTCGGATCGGACTGTTGCATCTTTGCAAGGAATTGTTGGAAAGCGGCTCACTTATCGGCGGATTGACGCGTAAGGTCGCAAAAATCAGGAATCGAAATCAACAGCTTACCTTTAAGTTCATGGATTCATTATATGAATCTTGACAGCGGGCTGTGGAAAACTCATTCTGGCGGTGGTAGGCAACGCTGGATAAGCCCTGCGAATTGAGGAAAGAACAGTTCGCCCCTTAGTGACGGTTACCCATAGGATGGTGGCCTGAAAGCACGAAAGGTTCGGGTGCCAGGGGCCTACCACTTTGCAAAATCGTAGCCATAATGCTCGAAAATCGTCTTTTGCGCTGAATTGAGATCGGCGATGCGTGCCGACGTCGGGAAAAGTGCAACGCCAAAGTCATGCCAAAAGCCACCTTCTTTTGCCATGATAGGTTTCAGCATAGATGCTGGTGTTGTATCTTGCTTCACGTCCAGTATGTCAGCCGCTTGGTAAAATGCGCTGGCAACAAAATCCGAAAGCTGAAGGCCCGCTCGGTCGCTGTGAGCGTGGGCTTCCATCAAATCCCAATCGAGCATTTTCATAACCGGCTCACGTTTCTTGAGGTAGATTTTTCCGCCCTCTTGCTGGAGGCCGAGATAGTATTGATATGCGGCGCTTTGGCTGTATCGGATGCCCCCGCGTTCCGAAAACTCGATCTTGACTGGCATGACCTTGCCATAGTCCTGTTGTGTGCGAGAAGCGCAAAAGGCGGTCACACGTTCAAGCAGAAGGCGGATGCACCAATTATAGAACCATTGCTGCGACGGTATTTTTTCGGCGCGCTTGTTTCGATGTCCGCGCATGTTTTTCTTGTTGGAGCAGATGGCAAAGCCTCGCAACGGCAGCGTGGCGATTTTCTGCCCCGCCGCGATCTTCCGGGTGGGGGAGAGTGTGCGATAATGCAGGTCATTGCGCTGTTTGATGCCCAAGTCAGAAACGATGTCTTCAACCCACCCCTTGACGAACGGCTCTCTCGGCGTCCTGATAACCACGGCGCTCAATATCAACCATTCTGTTCCGCCTGCGTCGTCGATGGGCCTGACTCGCTTGAGGCCGGGGTCGCCAGCTTCATCTATATACGCTATGTAGCCATATTCTTTGTTACTTGAGGCCATAATGACCAAGGCAGCACAAAAAGGCGAATTGAGTCAATCTGATAAGTTCAAGCAAGCGGCCCGCGATCTGGAGTGCGACCCAGACGAAGCGCGGTGGGAAGAAAAGCTGCGCAAGGTCGTGAAGTCTAAGGATGTGCCGAAAAAGCCAGCTTGAACGGTTACGCTGTCGCTGACGACAACCACTCAATCAGCGTGTTTGCAAACTATACAATCGCCTTTTCTTTGGAAAGCGGACGGTTTGTTGATCCAATGTCGAAGGATAGCTTTGGGTGGTTAGCGACAGTCCGCTTAGGCCCAGCCGTGCTCCTGCGAAGGCAGGAGCCCAGACCGGACGGTGGAACTGGGCTCCTGCCTTCGCAGG
>JASGDV010000193.1:0-7575 GCA_049841255.1 Sphingobium sp. | reverse complement strand
GGTATGTTGAATGGAGGATTTGGGTGGTAAGCAGCTCGTCTGCTTAGACTCAGCCGTGCTCCGGCGAAGGCAGGAGCACGGTGTACTTCAATTTAAGGGACGCAACATTCCTTGCCCGTCATACCAGCGAAAGCTGGCATCTCTCTTCTTGAGGCATAATCAGACCCTAGAGAGATCCCAGCTTTCGCTGGGATGACGGAGATTGGATGTCTGGAGACGGCCGAAACCCGCCAATGCCGACTCCCTTCGTCCGTGCAAAAAGAAAAGGGAGGTTGGCGCGAAGCCTCCCTCCCCTTCCATTTCGGCATATGTCCGCATGCGGGAAGCCGCGCGGACTCACTCTCCTGAAAACGCTTCCGACCGCGACGCCGGGATATATGATTTGGGCGCTTCCCGCAGGAAACGCCCCGATCGTCAGTTGACCGCGTCCTTCAGACCCTTGCCTGCCTTGAACTTCGGCTGGGTGGACGCCTTGATCGTCATGGTTTCGCCGGTGCGCGGATTGCGGCCGGTCGACGCCTTGCGCTGAGAAACGGAAAAAGTGCCGAAACCGACGAGGCGGACTTCGTCGCCCTTCTTCAGCGCGCCCGTGATCGCATCGAATACGCCCTCGACAGCCTTGCTGGCGTCGTTCTTGCTAAGACCGCTGCTTTCGGCAACCGCACTGATAAGATCCTGCTTGTTCATGCCTTGGGAACCCCCTTGTAGCTGTATGGTGACTTAGGAATCGCGGCGTAGGCGCGGCAATAAGGCCCAGCTTTCAGCGCCTGTCAAAGAGAAAGCGACAAAAGAACCCGGTTCACCGCACTTTTGCCCGTTTCGGGACAAAAAAGCAGAGAAATCAGCGTTTCAGTGCCGCGAATCTCCTGTCAGTGCCTCAGCGTCGCGTCTCCTTCCCGTCCCGGCGCGGCGGAAGGCTGGGCCGCAAGGTCGTCCTCTTCGGTCCATGCGATCGCTTCGGGAAGCGAAACCAGTGCGCGGGCAAGCACTTCGTCCACATGCGAAACCGGCACGATTTCAAGGCCCTCGCGGATATTGGCCGGGATTTCCGCCAAATCCTTCTCATTCTCCTGCGGGATCATCACGGTCTTGATGCCACCGCGCAGCGCCGCCAGCAGCTTTTCCTTGAGACCCCCGATCGGCAGCACCCGGCCGCGCAACGTGACTTCGCCAGTCATCGCCACATCCTTGTGCACCGGAATGCCCGTCAGCGTGGAAACGATGCAGGTGACCATGCCGATGCCCGCCGAAGGACCGTCCTTGGGCACCGCGCCTTCGGGCAGGTGGATATGGATGTCCTTGCGATTGAAGAGGCTGGGCTTGATCCCATAGCCGGGCGAACGCGCCCGCACGTAGGAAAAGGCCGCCTGAACCGATTCGTTCATGACGTCGCCCAGCTTGCCGGTGGTCCTGATCGCGCCCTTGCCGGGCACGGTCACGGCTTCAATGGTCAGCAGTTCGCCGCCCACCTCCGTCCAGGCGAGGCCGGTGACGGCGCCAATCTGATGCTCTTCCTCGCCCACGCCATGACGGAATTTGCGGACGCCCGCATAATCGGCGAGATTTTCCGGCGTGATGACGATCCTGTCATAGGCGCCTTCCAATATCTTGCGCAGCGCCTTGCGGGCGAGGCGCGCCACTTCGCGTTCCAGCGTGCGGACGCCCGCCTCGCGCGTATAATAGCGGATGAGGTCGCGGATCGCGGCCTCCGTCACCTCGAACTCGCCTTCCTTCAGGCCATGGGCGTCGATCTGCTTGGGCACCAGATGGCGCTGCGCGATCTCCACCTTCTCATCCTCGGTATAGCCCTCCAGCCGGATGATCTCCATGCGGTCAAGCAAAGGTTGAGGCAAATTCAGGGAGTTGGCGGTCGTCACAAACATCACGTCTGAAAGATCGACGTCGATCTCCAGATAATGATCCTGGAACTTGCTGTTCTGTTCGGGGTCCAGCACCTCCAGCAGGGCGGACGCGGGATCGCCGCGGAAATCCTGTCCGAGCTTGTCGATCTCGTCGAGCAGGAACAGCGGGTTCATCGTGCCTGCTTTCTTAAGGTTGGTCACGACCTTGCCCGGCAGCGAGCCGATATAGGTGCGGCGGTGGCCGCGAATCTCGGCCTCGTCCCGCACGCCGCCCAGAGACTGGCGGACGAACTCGCGCCCCGTCGCCTTGGCGATGGAGCGGCCGAGCGAGGTCTTGCCCACGCCCGGAGGGCCGACGAGGCAGAGAATCGGGCCTTTGAGTTTGTTGGTGCGCGCCTGCACCGCGAGATATTCGATGATCCGGTCCTTGACCTTCTCTAGCGCGAAATGATCCTCGTCCAGAATCGCCTGCGCGCGCTTGAGGTCGGTCTTGACCTTGCCCTTCTTGCCCCAGGGCAGGCCCAGCAGCACGTCGAGATAATTGCGGACGACCGTGGCCTCCGCCGACATGGGCTGCATGGCCTTGAGCTTCTTCAGCTCGGCATTGGCCTTGGTCCGGGCTTCCTTGCTGAGTTTGGTCTTGGCGATCTTCTCGGCCAGTTCGGCGAGTTCGTCGCCTTCCTCGCCATCGGCATTGCCCAGCTCGCGCTGGATCGCCTTCAATTGCTCGTTAAGATAATATTCGCGCTGGGTCTTTTCCATCTGCCGCTTCACGCGGCCGCGAATCTTCTTTTCGACCTGGAGGACGCCAAGCTCGCCCTCCATGAAGGCGAAGACCATCTCCAGGCGCTTGACCGGATCGGCCTCGACCAGCAGCGACTGCTTGTCGGACACCTTGACGTTGATGTTGGCGGCTACGGCGTCGGCCAGACGGCCCGCATCCTCGATCTCGCGGAGCTGGACCGGGGTTTCGGCGGGCAGTTTCTTGTTGAGCTTCGCGTAATTTTCGAACTGCTCGGCGACCGAGCGCATCAGGGCGGCCGCTTCCGGGCCCTCGGCCACGCCTTCCTCGACCGGTAGGACGCTGGCGGTCAGATAGCCGTCGGCCGACGCCATGGATTGAAGCTGGGCGCGATGCTTGCCCTCCACCAACACGCGGACGGTGCCGTCGGGGAGTTTCAGCAATTGAAGCACCACGGCGACGACGCCCGTGTCGTAGAGCGCATCCCGGCCCGGATCGTCCTCCGCCGGATCAAGCTGGGAAACGAGAAAAATCTCCTTGCCGCCTTCCATCGCCGCTTCGAGCGCGGCAACGCTCTTGTCGCGGCCGACGAACAGCGGAACGATCATCTGCGGAAAGACGACGATGTCGCGCAGTGGCAGAAGCGGATATTGCGTAGTCATTCATTCTCCTGGACCTGCTTTCCAGGTCCATATGCGATTCATCGCCTTTATGGGGACGACCGTCGCGCCAATCAATCGCCCCCTGAGGGGACAAGAAAAAGTCGATGACGCATATAGGCCGTTCCTTGATCGTCAGAACGGCAGCTTGAAGCCGGGGGGAAGCGGAAGGCCGCTGGTCATCTTCGCCATTTCGGAGGAGCTGACTTCGTCCGCCTTCTTGCGCGCGTCATTGAAGGCCGCGGCCACAAGGTCTTCCAGCATCTGCTTTTCGGAGGGGGCGAGCAGGCTGTCGTCGATCGACACGCCGACGATGCGACCCTTAGCCGATGCGCGCACCTTGACGAGACCACCGCCCGCCGCGCCTTCGACCTCGATCTTGTCGAGATTTTCCTGCGCGCGCTGCAATTCCTCCTGCACGCGGTTGGCCATGCCCAAGATTTCGTTGAGATCCTTCATCCCTCATGCACTCCATTGTTCGAGCCGGTCGTCCAGATCGGCTTCGGGGAAGGCCTCCATCGCGGCCTTTACCACCGGGGTTTCCAATATGATGGCGCGTTCCTCCGCCGCCTTGCGCTGTTCCTGTTCCAGCAGCGTGGGCGCGGCCGGGCCATCCGCCTGCGCGACCCGCCATGCGACGCCGGTGATTTCGCGCAGCGCGGGCGTCAGGCGGGCAACGAAATCGGATGCGAGGGAAGGCGCAGCCTTATAGTCCAGTTCAGGGGGCGCGTAGCGGACGAGGCCGACGCAATCGTGAAGCTCCTGCGCCAATTGCCCCTTGCCGCGCTGCCAGAAGGCTTCGATGAGATCCTCGAAGCTCGCGGGCAGGTTGGCCGATGGGCCGGAGGGCGATTCGGACGAGGTGGCAGGTGCGGCGCTGCCTGTCGCCGGACCGCCTTCGCGGAGCATCCGCGCGATCTCGCCGGGATCGGGCATGGTCGCGGCATGCATCACGCGCAGCAACGCCATCTCGCAGCTTTCGATGGGGAGGATGGCGCTTGCCACCTCGTCATGCCCCTTGAGCAGAAGCTGCCAGAGGCGATGCAGCGGCGCGAAACCGAGTTGGGAGGCCCAGTCGGCGATGGCTTCCCGTTCCTCGGCGGACTGGCCGGGGGTCGCGATGTCGCGGCCCGCCTTCACGAGCGTGACGGCATGGACCAGTTCCAGCAATCCCCGCATCAGGGACAGAGGCTCGACGCCCAGCGCATATTGATCACGCACGGCGGCGAGCAGCGGCGCGGTCTGTCCTTCCAGCAGCAGGCCCAGCAGGCGGCGCACCGATCCGCGGTCGGACAGACCCAGCATCTCCCGCACCTGCGCGGCGGTGACGAGCGGCGCGCCCTCACCCATTTCGGCATGGGCGATGGCCTGATCGAGGATCGAGAGGCCGTCGCGCGCGGAGCCTTCCGCCGCCTGCGCGATGAGGGCGAGCGCGTCGGGTTCGGCGGCGACATCCTCCGCCTCCACCACATGGGCGAAATGGCTGGCGAGCAGTTCGGCGGGGATGCGGCGCAGGTCGAACCGCTGGCAGCGGGACAGGACCGTCACCGGCACCTTGTTCACTTCGGTCGTGGCGAAGAGGAATTTCACATGCGCCGGGGGTTCCTCCAGCGTCTTCAGGAGCGCGTTGAACGCGTTCTTGGACAGCATGTGGACTTCGTCGATGATATAGACCTTGTAGCGCGCGGAGACGGCGGAATAACGCACCGCCTCGATGATCTCGCGCACGTCGTCGACGCCGGTGTGGCTGGCCGCGTCCATCTCGATGACGTCGATATGGCGGCCTTCGGCGATGGCCTTGCAGGGTTCGCACACGCCGCAGGGGTCGATGGTGGGACCGCCCTGCCCGTCCGGGCCGACGCAGTTCAACGCCTTGGCGATGAGGCGCGCGGTCGATGTCTTGCCCACCCCGCGCACGCCGGTCATCAGGAAGGCATGGGCCAGCCGCCCGCGCCTGATGGCGTTGCCCAGCGTCTGGACCATCGCGTCCTGCCCGATCAGCTCATGGAAGCTGCGCGGGCGGTATTTGCGCGCAAGGACGCGATAGGGCTGGGGGGAATCGGACATGGGGCGCAATCTAGCGGCTTGGAACGATGCTGTCGAAGCCGCAAAAGCCTCTTGAGATTATGATCGCATGACCATGAAGGAGGGTGGGAGCCGGAACGACCCGTGACGAAATCGTTGTGGCTGCTTCCGTCAGGACCTGACCAGGTTGGCGACGATCACGTCCGCCCGACTCCCGGCGCGGCATATGGCGAAGCGCGCCGGGGATGGCAAGGGGGCATGAGGGATCACTCCGGTCCGCTGCGCTGCGCCTGCCCCACGAAATCCAGCGCGGACGCCGCCGTTTCGGCGATGGCGGCTTCGGCCTTGCCTTCGTCCACGGTGGGGCGATCGAGATAGATGGCCAGCAGATATTCGGCGCCCGAAGGGGATTTGACGAGCGCCACGTCATTATAGGCCGTGCCGCAGCTTCCCGTTTTGCCGCCCGAAGTCCAGCCCTGGGGCAGGCCCGCCTTGATGCGGCGGTCGCCGGTCTTGCTGCCGTTCAGCCAGCCGCGCAGCTTTTCGACGCTTTCCGGCTGCATATCCTTGAAGATGAGGCGCGCCATCAATTGCGCCATGGCCGCCGGGCTGGTGGTGTCGCGGGGATCGCCTTCCTCATTTTCGTTGAGGTCCGGCTCCTTGCGGTCGAGGCGCGAGATGCTGTCGCCATGCGCGCGGAAGAAGGCGGTCAGCCCCTCCGGCCCGCCGATCATGGGGAGGAGGAGATTGGCGGCGCTGTTGTCGCTGACTTCCACGGCCGCCTCCGCCAGTTCCTCCATCGACATGCGGCCGCGCTTCAGATTCTTCTTCACGACGGGGGCATAAGAGAGAATGTCGTCCTTCGAGAAGGGCACCTGCCCCTCCAGCCCGAATTTGCCGCTGTCCGCGCCCAGCAGGACGGCGGCGGCCAGAGGCGCCTTGAAGGTCGAGCACATGGCAAACCGATCGTCCCGGTTGAAGCCGAGGATCAGCGCGCCCGAACTGTCGACCAGCGCGACGCCAAGGCGGCCGCCGGTTTCCTCCTCGATCTCCTTGGGATTGCGGACGGCCTTGAGCGCGGATTCAGGGATCACATAACGCGGAGCGGGCGGCATCAGGGACTTGCGTTCGCCTTCCTGCGCGAAGGACGGAACGGACGCGAGCAGCGCGCAGGCGGTCAGGAGCGCGAGGCGCATCGGATTCTGCATGAAGATTCTCACATACCCTGCATATTGTAGGTTTCCGACGGAATGCGGACCGTCAGGCTTTCCAACGCGCCAGCCAGCACGATCTGACAGGAGAGGCGGCTGGTGCGCGTCGCGGCGGCGGCGAGGTCCAGCATATCCTCTTCCTCCTCGCTCGCATGGGGGAGTTTGGAGAAATCGGCGGCGTCGACGATCACATGGCAGGTGGAGCAGGCCATCTGCCCCTCGCAAGTGCCCTCCAGCGGCTGTCCGGCCGCCTGCGCGACCTCCAGAAGAACCGATCCGGTGGGGGCTTCCACCTCCTGCCTGCGTTCGCCATCGGCGCTGATGAAGACGACCCTGGTCATTGTGCGACATTCCCTTATCGCGGCGCGCCTTGCATGGCCGCCGCCTTATCGATCGCCTGTGCAGCATCCTCCAGTTCGGCCGGTGTCGTGTAGCGGCCGAAGCCGATCCGCACCGATCCCCGCGCCTGCCCGTCCGAAAGGCCGAGCGCGCGCAGAACATGGCTAGGCCGACCCGACCCGCTCGCGCAAGCGCTGCCGAGCGAAAATGCGATATAGCGACAGTCGGAAAGCAACCGGGCGCCGTCGATTCCGGCACGGCGCAGGTTGAGATTGCCATGATAGCGGCGGTCCGCGTCACCGTTGAGCGTCCAGTCGCGGAACAGGTCGCGCGCGAGGGTCCAGAGCGATTCGACATGGGCGCGATCCGCTTCCGCGCGCTCGCGCATCAGCCGGGCAGCCATGCCGAAACCCGCGCAGAGGGCCGGCGAAAGGGTGCCGGAGCGCAATCCTCCCTCCTGCCCTCCGCCATGGATGATGGGGCGAAGCGTCACGCCGTCCCTGATCCAGAGCGCGCCGATGCCCTTGGGACCATGAATCTTGTGGCCGCTGATCGCGATCATGTCGCAGGAGGAAGGGATGGGCACGCGACCATAGCCTTGCACGGCGTCACAGAGGAAAGCGGCTCCGGCGGCGTGGGCGAGGTTGGCGAGGGCTTCGACGGGTTGGATGACGCCGATCTCATTATTGACGAGCATCGCCGCGACCAGCGCCACGCCGGGGACGATGGCTTGCCGC
>JASGDV010000192.1:0-54141 GCA_049841255.1 Sphingobium sp. | reverse complement strand
GTTTATGAGGCCCCTGACCTTCAAATCAATGTCGCCGCCCACATAAGCATAGCTATTTTGCAATGTCGGCCCCATGCCGACCCGACTGGTAATCACCACCGGCTTGAGGCGAGCCAGCGCTTCCAGGTCGGGCGCCGCCCGCGCTGAAACATGACCTCCACCCACACCCGCAATGACAAGCGCACTGATGGACGGGCTATCGAAGGCGCGGATCGCTTCCGGCTCAAGGTCCATTCCAGCTTGGAGGATGGGCACGACGGGGATCGCTCCGCCCAAGGTCAGGCGGGGCAGCTTCACGCGCGACGCCATATCAAAGCTGACTGTCCCTTCGACCAGATGGCCCAGTGGACCGAACGGTTCGGAGGAAAAGGCGTGGGGACGCCCGCTATGGACTTTGCGTACCAGGTGCGCGGCATGGATTTCATCGCCGAACAGGACCAGCACGCCATGACCGCGCGTTTCGGGATCGGCGGCGATCCGAATGGCAGCGGCAAGATTGGCGGGACCATCCGCGCCGATGCTGTTCGCGCTGCGCATCGCGCCGGTCACGACCACGGGAATCGTGCTGGCCAGCATCAGTTCCAGCGCAAAGGCCGTCTCCTCCAGCGTATCCGTGCCATGGGTCACGACCGCGCCGTCCATGCCGTTCGCTGCCGCCGCCTCGATGGCTGCGGCAAGGGCGGCTACATCCGACAGGCCGATGCTTGCGCTCGGTTTCAGGACGAGGTCTTGCTGCTCGACCACGATATCCCCAGGCACGCCGGCGCTGGCCAGCAGGATGTCGGCTCCATCTGCGGGCACAATGCCGCCTGCCTGCTGCCGCATGGCGATGGTGCCGCCCATGGCGAAGAGGCCGATCCTCATGCGCCCCTTCCCGCCCCCGGACCATGCGACATGCTCTTCTCTCCCTCTTCTGCTCCCGGAGTAGCAGTGGGGGCTGCGTAGCGATAGGTTTCGGGCAGCCGCAACCAGATGAGGGCCGCGATGCAGAATACCAGGCTGGCCACGGTCATCGTGATCGGCAAGCCGAAGAACTCCGCCATCTGCCCGGTTATCAGCGGCGCGACGAAACTGACGATCCGGCCCCAGTTGAAGATGGAGGCCGCCGTCGACTTGAGATGCTGGGGATAGAGTTCCGCCAGCCATGGCCCCCAGACCACGCTGCATGCGAGGCATGCGCCATAACCGAAGGCAACGACGTTGAGCACCATCGGGGAAATCGGGGCATAGAGATATACGAGGATGAGCAGCGCGGTAACGAAAAAGCCGCTGGCGGCCGCGCGGCGCCCGAAGCGGTCGCCGATCCAGCCCCAGAAGAATCCGCCCAGCAGGCTGCCCGCAAACATCCAGGAGACTGACACGCCGATCGCGCTGTCGTCGAAATTGCGCACCGTCCGCAAATAGGTCGTCGCCCAGCCGCTGAATGCCTGATAGGCGAAGAAGTTGAGGCCCGAAACCAGGGTGAGCATGATCGTGCGGCGACGAAGCCCCGGCGAGAAAAGCTGCTTGATCGGCAATCCCCCGACGGGGGCCAGGGGTGCTTCCACGCTGCCGAAGCCGATGAGCTTTCGGTCATCGGGCACCACCAATGGCGCGAAGAAGGCCATGACGATGGGCAGCACGCCAACCCATAGCAGAATATGCCAATCGCCCTTCACCGCGAACACGGTCGCGGACGCCATGCCCAGGAAGGAAACGGCCAGATAGGACGAGCCCATGATGATCGAGGCGATGCGCCCGCGCACCGCCGGACCGAACAGGCCAGCATAGATGCCGACGGTGATCGGATACATGGAACCCGTGAAGTAGCCGAGCAGGAAACGCTGCCCAAGAACCTGGGCATAGCTCGTCACCAGCGTACCGAGCACCAACATGGTGCCGAAGCCTATCATGACCGCCATCAAGGCATTGCGGCGGCCGAAGCGATCCGCGAGCTGGCCATTGATCACCGCGCCGCAAAGCGCGCCCAAAGCCTGCGCGCTGTAGAGTGAACCGGCCTGCGTCAGCGACAGGCCGAGATCGGCGGCGATATAAGGGCGCAGCACATCGACCGTGTTCCAGGACCAGCTGTAGAGAATATAGGCGACCGCCAGGAAAGCCAGTGCCCCGACCCTCCGGCCCAGTCCCAAATCTTCTGCGCGTTGCCTTTGCATCATATCCGCGTCCTGCATAGCCGATCCGCCGCAAGCTGGCTTCTGTTGCAGTGGGATGCAATGAATTTCTCTAATTGAGAACGATTCTCTTTTGTATGATTGAGAATTATGAAATATCCTATTGAATATAAATGAGTTTTTCTTGTTGCACCCCTGTGCATTCGGAGTACATTTAAAACTCAGGCGCGGTGAGGTACCGCGAACCGAACAATAAACCGATCAATAAGGGGAAAAACATGTCGAGGAGTCGCGGGATTTTGCGCGCGGGCACGGCGGGTGCAGTGCTTGTCATGGGTATGTTGCCGGTAGCGGCGATGGCGCAGGCGGCCGCGCCTGCGGAAACGACGGCTGAAGGCACAGCTGACGGTCTGGCGGACATTGTCGTGACCGCCAATAAAAGATCGCAGAACCTGCAGGATGTCAGCGCCAGCGTACAGGCGCTGACCAGCGAGGATCTCGCCCGCTCCGGCATCAACGATGTTTCACGGCTCGAACAGCTTGCGCCCGGCCTCGTATTCGCCAAGGGCGGCAATGACGCCAAGATTGCCCTGCGCGGCGCCAATTCCAACAACACCTATGGCGATGCAACCTCGATTGTCGGCGTGTTCGTCGATGGCGTGTACAAGTCGCGCGCTTCGCAGCAAACCCGCGCTTTCTTCGATGTGGAGCGCGTGGAAGTGCTTCGCGGTCCCCAAGGCACGCTCTATGGCCGCAACACGCTCGGCGGCGCGATCAATCTCTATTCGAAGGCCCCTGATCTCAAGGAACCGGGTCTCTCCTTCGGCCTCGACAGCCGTTACAGCCGGTTCAACGATTTCCGCAACGAGATGTATGTCAATGCGGGCCTTACCGACAGCTTCGGGGTCCGGCTCGCGGTCCTCAGCGAAAAAAGCGATGGCTGGGTCAAGAATCTTATCGGCCGCAATCTCGGCATTGTCGACAATCTCTCCTTCCGTGGATCGGCGCGCTATAATCCCAACAGCGATATAGATATCGTGCTGCGCGTTTCGAGCATTTCGGAAAAGGGCAACCCTGCGGGCATGTTCGCCATCAACGGCGCCTGCCGCACCGTGCAGCCCAACGGACTGACCGATCCCTTCGGCCCGGTTTCCGACTGCCAGAATCCCCGCCGCGGATCGGGCGGCACGGTCGCCTTCGATATGCTGGACGGCAAGCCGGGCATGTCCAATAAGGACAAGCGGACCGTATCGCGCGACTTCGTGAGCAACGACCGGCTGCGCGAGACGAACGCCACGCTGGATGCCAGCATCAATCTCGGCAGCATGATGCTGCGGTCGATCTCGTCTTTCACCAAATATACGTCGCTCCTCGGCAATGACGCCGATTACAGCTCCAATCCGAATGCACGCGAATGGGTGGAGGAGAACAACAAATCCTACACGCAGGAAGTCCAGCTCATCTCCCAGTGGGATGGCCCTCTGAAGCTGACGGTGGGCGGTTATGCGTCTTATGACGAACTGCATTTCTCCTATTCTTTCCTTCGCCACACCCTCGACGATATCTCCGCGCGGCCCACGGCAACGTCGACCAACGGCGTCACCTTGCCCGTGCAGACCGGCACGCCTCTGATATCGCTGGCCAATAATATCAACTCCGCGTCCAACCAGACGCAATTCATCGACACCCGCTATCTGGGCGCTTTCGGTGAGATCACCTATTCGATCCTGCCGCAGTGGCGCGTGACCGGCGGGGTGCGTTACAATAATGAGCGCAAGCATGCCATCAACGGCAATGCCGCTTATGTCGGCAGCCTGACGCCTTCGACGCCGCCGACCGATCCGCGCGCCGTTTTCCCATATGTGGATGCGACCGCGACGGCCAAGAGCGATGTGACCGCCACCTTCGAGAATGTCACATGGCGCGCGGGCACGGAATTCGATGTGGCGCCCGACATGATGGCTTATTTCACCGCTGCCACCGGCTTCCTTTCCGGAGCGATGAACCAGAATGGCACCGTGACCCAGCCGCAAAAGTCGCGCTCCTTCGAGCTTGGCCTCAAGACGCGCTTCTGGGATCGCCGTGCGGAATTGAATCTCGCGCTGTATCAGGTGCGTTACTCCGCGCTCGCCACGACCTTCCAGGTCGCCAATCCGGATAACCCCGGCTCCTTCATCACCATGTCGTCGAACGGTGGCGTGCTGAATGCAAAGGGTATCGAGGTTTCCGGCGCGCTGCTGCCGATCGACAATTGGCGCATCGCCTTCGGCGCGGCCTATCAACACGCCAAATATGGCAAGTTCGGCCTCAACCTGCCGGGCGGGTTCCAGGTTATTGACGGCGCGGTTCCCGCTGACCGCTTCATCGACCTGTCCGGCTATCGCCCCCCTTATACACCTAAGTTCAGCTTCACCATCGGGACGAGCTACGACATCGATACGGGCTTCGGCTATCTGACGCCGCAGGCACAAATGCGCTACAGCAGCAGCTATTTCGCGCATGGCGGCCTGCCGTTCGATCTGTCAGGCTTCCAGCCGAGCTTTACCCAGACCGACCTGCGCCTCGCGGTGTCCGATTATGACCGCCGCTACAGCCTGGAGGTCTATGTCGAGAATATCGAGAATGAGATGCTCAACCAGCGCACCCAGACGGGCGGCGATGGGCTCCAGCAGGCCAATTGGGGCATGCCGCGCAACTATGGCATGCGCCTGCGCCTGACCTTCTAAGCCTCGCGGGTCGCGCGAACAGGGAAGGGCGGCTTTCGAGCCGCCCTTTTTTTGTCCGATGGAATCCCGGCCGCTGGATGACCCTTACGCCGCAACATAAAATAAAAGGGGCCGGCGCATCCGCCAGCCCCTTGCGTCTTTGCCGGGATCGGTCGATCAGCCAGCCGACTGGCGCGCGCCGATGATCTGTGCCAGCACCGCAATCTCATCGAACAGCCGCCATTCGCGCAGGATCTTGCCATCCTTCATCTCGAAATGGGTGGCGCCCATGATCTTCACGGGCGAGCGGGTCGGAGGACCATAGAGCGGCACGCCGCTGTAGGTTCCATGCAGCGTCCAGATCGCAGCGATCCTCTGGCCCAGTTCGCCCGACTGGCAGACAACCAGATCGCGCACTTCGATGCGGCCGTCAGGGAAGGCGGCGAGCAGATCGATGACCTGTTGCTGATAGCCATCGATACCCTGCGCGCGATGGAGGCGGACGGTGTGGCACACGACCTTCGGGTCGCAATAGGCCGTCACCCTGTCGAACCGCTTGCGGTTCCATACCTCTTCATACATCGCGACGATCGCGTCGCATTCTTCATGGAAGCGGTCCGGCCGCTTGCCGGAGATGCCTTCACGCGACGGGTCGGGATAATGGCCCGCGAATGCCAGCGTGTCATCGGAGATGGTCAGGATTTCCCCCGTCACCGGGGAAGCGCGCACCATCTCGGCCGCAACCTGCTCCGGATCGATGCCGAGCGATTGCAGAACGGCATATTCGTCGCGCACAAGCCATTCCTCGACCACCTTGCCGTCCTGAACAAGGCAATGGGCAATGGTGCGCGAGACCCAGTTGCGGCCTGTCGGCGGGCCGTAAGTCCAGTAACCGAGATTGGTGCCGGTCTTGAGCACACGATGCGAGCTGATGAAGCCCATCGGGCCGCGCTGTTCCCACACCACATCCTCGCCCGAACCGCCGCCGCCATTCGGGAAAGCGCTCATTTTCTGGACGCTGTTGGTCAGTACATGATCGAAATCATAGGTTTCGCCATAGGCGGTATGGACCTTGATATCATCGGCATAATGCTCGCCCAGGCGGCCGAGGCCCTTGTCGATCCAGATCTGGTCCGTCCAGCTCAGGATATAATCACGGGGATCACGAAATGGGGCATAGGCCGCCGGGTCGAGGTCGGCCAGGGAATCGAAGTTCTGCATCGGGAAATCCACTTTGTTGCATCCCAATGCTAAACTGATGCACTATTGGGTCAAGCCCTATCTAGGCGCGCGCTCCGCCCCTCGATCAGCGCGCCGGAAAAAACCCGCTTCTCCGTGGCAAGGGCGGGATCATCAATCCTGGCGACCAGCATGTCCACAGCCGCCTTGACCATGGACTGGATCGGCTGACGGACCGTGGTGAGGCCATAAGCCTCCCATTGACCGGGCGCGGAGCCGTCGAAACCGACGATGGACACTTGTTCGGGCACGCGCAGGGACAATGCACCGCGCGCCTCGTCGATGCAGCCGATCGCCATGAGGTCGTTGGCGCAGACAATCGCATCGGGCGGCCGCTTGCCCGAAAACAGGGCGCGCATCGCGTCTCGCCCTCCCTCATAGGTAAAGTCGCCGTGGACGACCTGCGGTTTCGCCACGCCCAGCATTTCCAGCCGGTCAAGCGCCGCCTGGGTGCGCAATCGGCCGACTACCGAAGCCTCCGGCCCGGTGACGATAGCGAAGCTCCTGTGGCCCGCCGCCACCAGGCGATCTATCAGCCACCGTTCCCCCTCCGCATGGTCGCAGGCGACGCTGTTCGCGCCCTTCACCTCATATAATCTATTGATGAAAACGAGCGGCAGGGCCCGCTCATGCAACAGGCCGACATGGTCCTCCGACAGTTCCGCAGCCGAAATCACGCCATCGACCCGATATTGCCAGAGCTGCTCAATCGCGCGGTCGGCATCGGCATCCTGATCGAGCGTGAAGAAAAGAAGATTGAGGCCCCGCTCCATCATATGCTGGCTGAGGATCGAGGTGAAGTCGGGGTTGACGCTCAGATTCGCGACGATCACCGCCACAAGATTCGATCTTTTCGTGATGAGCATGCGCGCGATGGCATTGGGTTGATATCCCAGTTCATCCGCCGCCTGCATGATGCGCGCCCGCATGCTGCTGGACACGCTTTTGCCCGGTGTGAAGCAACGGGATACGGCAGATTGCGAAACGCCCGCCACTCTTGCCACATCATAGGACGTAACGATTCGCGCGGCGGAAACATCTTCGCGCGGCGAGGCGGCGTTTGCGCGGGACAGGGCAGATCGTGCTTTGGTCATGACGGCTCCATAGCAAAATCGAAACTTGAGCGCCGCTCTTAAATCACAATGATTTCCCTGTTGATTGCATCCGGATGCATTGCTATTTCGGGCCGAAGCCGCAAAGAGCAAGAGAAAGCAGGAACATGTCTCAAACAAAAATGACCGCCACCGACCGCCTGATCCGTTACGAGGATCTGGTTCCCTGCTCTCTGGCTTTCATTGATTGCAAGATTCCCGGATCGGACCGGAAGGTGAATTATTCCATCATCGGCGCGGGCGTGACCCAGTCCAAGGATCAGGTCGTCAATCTCGCCGAGCCTCACGGTTTTGCGCTCGGCGTCGCGGCGATGCCTCATGGCGTGACCAACAACCTGCATATGCACTACACCGCCGAGGTCTTTATGATCTACCGGGGCGAGTGGCAGTTCCGCTGGGGCCCCGAAGGCAAGGATGGCGAAGTGACTGGCCGCGCCGGCGATGTCCTGTCCATGCCGACATGGATGTTCCGCGGGTTCACCAACACGGGGCCGGACGATAGCTGGATCTTCACGCTTCTTGGCCGCGATGACAGCGGCGGCGTGGTCTGGCATCCCTCCATCCTTCAGACGGCGGCGGATCACGGCCTTTATCTGACGCGGGACAATATGATGGTGGACACGGCGGCGGGCGCAGCCAGGCCCGACGATGCCGACCTCATCCAGCCCCTGGGCGAGGCGGATATTGCATCGATGCGGCACTGCACCCCGCAAGACATGGCGCGCCGCGTCGTGCGCTTCGACGATCTGCAATGGTCTCCGGCGGCATTGCTCGACAGCGCCGTTCCCGGTCACAGTGCTTTTCTCGCTCCCGTGATCGGCGCGGGCATGACCGAGGATCGCAACGCCGTGCCGCCGATCAGCGACCCGCATGGCTTCATGCTGGAATATGTCCGCATCCCCGCAGGCGAGCAGGTCGGCGCCTACCGCGTTGCCCCCAAGCAGGTGCTGATCGTGCGCGAAGGCAAGCTGGAGATCGAATTGGGCGAAGGCGATACGGCGACCCGCGCCGTGGCGGAACCCTGGTCCACCTTCTCCGTCCCGGCCAATGCCTGGCGCAGCTTCCGGTCGGTCGGCGAGACGGAGGCGCTATTCACCCTCACGACCGCAGGCGATGCCCGTCCGACCATCGAATGGGCGCCGGAAATCGTCGAGGCCGCGAAAGCCGCCGGCGTCGGCCGCGACCCCAACGGCTATCTCGCCCCTGTCCACCTCCTTCCGGCGTCCTGACATGCGCCGCAACAGCGTGCGCGCGTGCAAGGCGGCCGGCAAGCCGATCGTCAACGCCTGGCTTTCCATCGGCTCACCCTATGCGGCTGAAGCGATTGCCCATCAGGGATTCGATTCCGCGACCGTGGATTGCCAGCACGGAATGATCGGCTTCGACATGGCTGTGACGATGCTGCAGGCATTGTCGGCGACGCCCGCGATCCCGATGGTTCGTCCATCCGGCCTGCATCCGACCGAGATCATGCGGTTCCTGGATGCGGGAAGCTATGGCATCATCTGCCCCATGATCTCCACGGCGGAAGATGCGGCGAACCTTGTCCGCGCCTGCCGCTATCCCCCTTTTGGAGAGCGCTCCTACGGCCCGGCCCGTGGAATGCTCTATGGCGGCGCCGACTATCTGGATGGAGCCAATGCGGAAATCCTCGTCCTGGCGATGATCGAGACGCGAGAGGGTCTCGCCAATGTCGATGCCATCCTGTCGGTCGAAGGCCTGGACGGCATCTATGTCGGCCCGAACGACCTTGCTCTGGCGCTTGGTCGGCGTCCGGTGAACGAGCCCGACGATCCATTGGTGGCCGACGCCATCGAACATATCCGTGCCCGGACGGAAGCGCATGGCCTCATCAGCGGTATTTTTTGCAGCCACGGCCCGGCTGCGGCGATGCGCGCCGCCCAGGGCTTCGATCTGGTGACACCCGGCAATGATGCCGCTCTGCTGCGCGCCACCATGGCCCAGGCGGTCGAGGCAGCGCGCGGCGGATGAAGCCGGCCATCCTTCTTTCCGGCACGCTCTGCGACGGACGCGCTTTCGGAACGCTGCCGGAATATCTGGCGGCGCCGCTCGTCCTCGACCACTCATCCTTCTCCGATGCCCGCACGGCCGCCGCCGTGCTGCTGCCATCGGTCCCTCCCGGCAGTCTCGGCATCGCCTTTTCGCTGGGGGGCTGGATATTGCTGGAGATGCTGCGGCTGGCTCCTTCCCATTTCGGCGGCATCCTCCTCATCAGCGGCAATGCGCATCCGGATATGCCGGAGAATGCCGAGGCGCGGCGCGAGCGCATCAATCTGGCCCGCGAAGCGGGATTTGACGCCTTGTTCGCGATGGAATGGCCCTTGATGCTGGGACAGGATCGGCAGGATGATCCGTCCATCCGCTCCATCATCCTCGCCATGGCGGAGGATGCGGGCCATGCGGTTCATGCACGGCAGGCGGAAATGAATATCAGCCGCCCCGATCATCGTGCGCTTGCAACCAATCCCCCGCTGCCGATCCATGTCGTCGCGGGCGCGGAGGACAGGCTTTGCCCTCGCGAGCGCTATGAGGTGGCCGCTTCCGGTCCTTCGTCCAGCCTCACCATCGCGGAAGGCGTGGGGCATTATCTCCCGCTTGAGGCGCCCGATGTCCTTCCCCCGCTGCTGAAAAGCCGTTTCCCGGAGTATTGCGCATGATCCTGGGCTGCATCGCCGATGATTTCACGGGCGCGGGCGACATCGCTGGCCTGATCGCTGCCGAAGGCATGCGTACCAGCCTGTTCACCAGCATCGACGACGTGGCGGATCATGACTGCGAAGCCGGCGTGATCGCGCTGAAGTCGCGATCCATCCCGGCGGCGGACGCCGTCGCGCAATCGCTGGCGGCGCTCGACCGGCTGCTGGCGGCCGGATGCCGGCAGATCGTGTTCAAATATTGCTCGACCTTCGATTCCACGCCAGAGGGCAATATCGGCCCCGTGGCCGAAGCCCTCGTCGCGCGGCTGGGCGCGCGGCAGGCCATCGTCTGCCCTTCCTTCCCCGCCAATGGCCGGACGGTTTATCAGGGCAATCTGTTCGTGGGTGCTGTCCCTCTCTCTGAAAGCGGCATGCGCGATCATCCGCTGACCCCCATGACCGACAGCGATATTCGCCGCTGGCTCGCCCGGCAGACCCGCCTGCCGGTCGCGCACATACCTCTTGAGCAGGTGCGCGGGGATGGATTGGCGGATCGGCTCCGGGCGCTCGAAGGGTTGGTGGTCATGGACGCCATTTCGGACGAGGACCTGCGCCTGATCGGGCGAGCGGTCGCGGGCGCACGGCTGGTGACGGGCGGATCGGCAATTGGCGCGGGCCTGCCCGCCAATTTCCGCGCCGAAGGCCTTATCGGCACCAGCCCCCTGCCCGCCATTGGCCGCCCAGGGCCGACGATTCTGCTTTCGGGCAGTTGTTCGGTTGCGACCAATGCGCAGGTCGCGGCCTATCGCGCGTCTCACCCCTCCATCGCCGTCGATGTGGAGCGGTTGCTGGCGGGCGCGCCTGTGCTGGACGAAGTCGACGCATTCCTGGTGCGCCATGCCAGCGAAGCGCCGCTTGCCTATTCGACAGCGGCGCCCGACCAGTCGCACCGGTTCATCGCCGCAGACGGCGCCAACCGCGCGGCGGAAGCCATCGAGCAACTCATGGCGCGGCTGGCCCAGCGGGCTGTCGCGCGCGGCGTTCGAAAGATCGTCGTGGCCGGTGGCGAGACCTCCGGTGGCGTGGTGAGCGCATTGCGTACAGGGCCATTGCAGGTCGGCCGGATGATCGCGCCGGGCGTGCCCCTCCTCGCGAATGAGCATCTGGCCTTCGCGCTCAAATCAGGCAATTTCGGTTCCGAACATTTCCTGCAGGAAGCCGTTGCAGCCATGGAGCCCGGATCATGAATGAAAATGCCTATCGGGAAGCGATCTGCCGGCTCGGCCGATCCCTGTTCGACCGGGGCTACACCCATGGGGCGTCGGGCAATATCAGCGTGCGGCTGGAGGATGGCGGTTTCCTCGTGACGCCCACCAATGTGTCGATGGGGGATCTCGATCCGCAGGCGCTGTCCCGCCTTGATGGCCAGGGCCAGCTTATCAGTGGCCCTCCTCCCACCAAGGAGGTGTCGCTGCACAGCGCGCTCTACCGTTCGCGGCGGGGGAGCGGCGCGGTCGTGCATCTGCATTCGACCCATAGCGTGGCCGTGTCGATGCTGCCCGACGTGGATCCGACCGATGTGCTGCCGCCGCTCACCGCTTATTATCTGATGAAGGTCGGGCGGACCGCCCTGCTGCCCTATTTCCGTCCGGGCGATCCCGCCATGGGCGCGGCGGTCGAGGCGCTGGATGGCGTCTATTCCTCGATCCTGCTCGCCAATCACGGTCCTGTCGTGGCGGGCGATACGCTGCTTGAGGCCGGATATGCCATCGAGGAACTGGAGCAGACCGCGAAACTCCACCTCCTGCTTCGGCACGAAAGGCCCCGCCTTGTGCCGCAGGCGGAAGTGGATTTCTTCCGCTCGCTTGCTCCCGTCAAGCCGTAAGAAGAGCCTCGACCCCGCGCCGTTCAAGGGCGGCCTCCACCGTGTTGAGCAGCAGGCAGGCAATGGTCATCGGCCCCACGCCGCCCGGCACGGGCGTGATCGCACCCGCCACATCGGCCACTTCCTCAAAGGCGACGTCGCCAACCAGGCGGCTCTGCCCGGTGGAGGAGGTGACGCGGTTGATCCCGACGTCGATGACGATGGCGCCCGGCTTGATCCAGTCAGCCTTCACCAGCCCGGCCTTGCCGACAGCCACCACGATGATGTCGGCGCGCCGGCAGATGGCAGGCAGGCCGACCGTCTTGATATGCGCTGTCGTCACCGTGCAGCCCGCCGCCAGCAGCAGGTCCGCCATCGGCTTTCCGACGATGTTGGATGCACCGATCACCAGTGCGTCCAATCCCTCGATATCGGGCTTCACCGTTTCGATGAGCAGCATCGCGCCCATCGGCGTGCAGGGCGTGATCCCGCCAGAGCCGGTGACGCGTTGGCCGACATTGGTGGGGTGAAAGCCGTCCACGTCCTTCGCGGGTTCAATCGCCTTGATGACCGTTGCGACATCGATGTGAACGGGAAGGGGGAGCTGGACGAGGATGCCGTCCGTACCTGGGTCCCGGTTGAGCCTGTCGATCAATCCCAGCAGATCGGCCTCGCTGATGCCGGCATCCAGCCGATGCTCGACTGACTCGATGCCCACCGCCCTTGCCGTGCGGCTTTTGCTCCGCACATAGGTGTCGCTTGCCGGATCGTTACCGACCAGGATCACCGCCAGGCGTGGGATCACGCCTGCCTGCGCCAGCGCCGCCACCCGCTCCTTGAGTTCTGTGGTGAGGCGCCGGGCAAGCGCGGCTCCGTCGATGAGCGCGGCGGCCATGTTCAGTCCCGGAATATGACGGTGGTCGCGCCGTTCAGAAGCGCACGGCCCTCCAGGTGAAAACCCAATGCGCGGGCAAGAACGCGGCGCTCGATGTCGCGCCCCTTGCGGACGAGGTCCTCCGGACCGTCGGCATGGCTGACCCGCTCCACATCCTGTTCGATGATCGGACCTTCGTCGAGGTCCGCCGTGACATAATGGGCGGTCGCGCCGATCAGCTTCACGCCCCGGCTATGCGCCTGATGATATGGCTTGGCGCCCTTGAAGCCGGGCAGGAAGCTATGGTGGATGTTGATGCAGCGGCCAGCCAGAAAGGCTGCCATCTCATCCGACAATATCTGCATGTAGCGCGCCAGCACCACCAGATCGACCGACGCTTCCTCGACGATGGCCCGGATTTGCGCTTCCTGCGCCGCCTTTGTCTCTTTGTTGACGGGCAGATAGTGGAAAGGGATGGTGCCGAAATCGGTCGCGAAAGACTCGCGCGGATGGTTGGACACGATCCCGGCGATATCCATCCGCAACTCGCCGATGCGCCAGCGGTAGAGCAGGTCGACAAGGCAATGGTCGAACTTCGACACCAGAAGCAGCACCCGCTTGCGCTCGCTCATGGCATGAAGCTGCCAACGCATGTCCAGATCCCCGGCGATGATCGTGAGGTCGCCGCCGAGCGGTTCCGCCATCGACACAGGCAGGGAGAAAACGACGCGCATGAAGAACAGGCCCGTCAGCGCATCGTCATATTGGTCTGCTTCCAATATGTCCCCGTCGCGATGGAAGATGGCGGCGGAGATGCGCGAGACAATCCCCCGGCGATTCCGGCAGGACATGGTAAGCGTATATTTTTCGGTCATCCTGGTTCTTTTCGTGGTGGGGGGATGATTAACGGTCGTGGTTCAGCGGGATCGCCTCGGCGGCCGCCGCTGCCTCCAGCCAATGCCAGAAGCTGCCCGCATAGCTGCGCGGCACGGCAATGCCGAAGCGGCCGGCCGCCAGTCGCCACACAGTGACGGAGATATGGGCCATCACGCTGCTGACGCTCATGCCGTCCGCGTCCAGAGCCTTGTCGAGATCGACGAAAACGCCCTTCTGCAACAGCATCCGGGCATGATGACCGGCGAGGGTAAGAAGTCCAAGGCCGGAGGATTGATCAAAGACCTGCGCCGTGCCGTCGAGCGCGGCGGTGAGAGCCTCCAACCACGCCTCCTCGGCGTCCTCCACGATGACCAGCCACTGACCCGGCCCGCTGTGCAGCACATGGGCACGGCGCCCAGCGGCAAAGCTGGCCAGCCTTTCAGCGACGCCATCCTGCCGAACGGGAGCGGCCATGACGGCAGCAATGCCCGCCTTCGTCCATTCCGCGATCGTCAGTCCATTTCCGGAAGAGGCATCCAGCGCCGCCAGATGACGCCCGAATGCGCTTGTCGAGAGCTTATCCACGCAACCTCTCCCCTTCCGGATCGACGAACACCGGGCTTGAGACGATCATGTCTACGCTCATGCCGCGCACGGGCGAGACGGCGGTCACGATCTCCCCGATTCTCTCCGTCCCGCCCGCCAGCAGGCCAAGGGCGATCCATTGATCGAGAGCGGGCGAAAAGGCGACGGATGTCACATGCCCCTGATCCTGCGCTGCCGTCACCGGCGCGCCGCGCGGCAGCAGATGCGCGCCAGCCCAGATCCGTTGCGACGGATCAACCGGACGCAGGCCCACCAGTGTCGGCCTTCCCGCATCGAGCAGTGCCGGCCGCTCGGCCATGGACCGTCCGATGAAATCCTTTTTCCTGGACAGCATTCTGCCGAGCCCAAGATCGCCTGCGGTGACTTGCCCGTTAAGTTCGCCGCCTGCCGCATGTCCCTTCTCGATCCGCAGAATAACCAGCGCTTCGAGCCCATAGGGCGTGCAGCCATAATCGCGGCCCAGTTCGGACAGCCGCCGGATCAGCGCGTCGCCCAGATGCGTCGGCACCGCGATTTCATAAGCCAGTTCGCCGGAGAAGGAGATGCGGAAGAGGCGCATCGGCGCGCCTGCCCAGCGGCCTTCCAGCGCTCCCATGAAGGGGAAGGAGGCATTGGACAGGTCGATATCGGGCAAGAGGGCCTGCAGCAAAGCCCGCGAATGAGGGCCGGCAACGGCGATCTGCGCCCAGCTTTCCGTGACGGAGCAGGCCTGCACGTCCAATTCCGGCCAGAGGACCTGCGTCGCGAAATCCACATGGCGCATGACAGCGATGGCGTTGGCCGTCGTCGTGGAGATGATGTAGCGATCCTCGCGCAGGCGCGCGACGGTGCCGTCATCGAACACGAATCCATCCTCGCGGAGCATGACGCCATAGCGCGTCTTGCCTACCGGCAATGTCGACATGAGATTGACGTAGAGCCGGTCGAGCAGCACCGCCGCATCCAGCCCAGCGACCTCGATCTTCCCCAGTGTCGAGACATCGCACAGGCCTACGCCGGAACGTACCGCCACGGCTTCCCGCACTGCGCTGGCCAGCCAGTCCCTGTCTCCCGGCCGGGTGAACCACTGCGCCCGCTTCCATAGCCCGGCATTGACGAAGGATGCGCCCTGTTCGGTTGCCCAGTCATGCGTCGGCGTCAGGCGCGTGGGCTTCAGGTGCCGCCCGCGGTGAATGCCTGCCAGCGCGCCGATGGCGACCGGCGTGTGGGGCGGGCGGGCAGCGATGGTGCCGACCGCCGCAATCTCCTTGCCGCGCTGGCGGGCGAGGAGCGAATGGCCGAGGATCTGGCCGATCTTGCCCTGATCGGTCGCCATCCCCAATGTGGTGTATCGCTTGAGATGCTCGACCGAGGCATAACCTTCCTGCTCGGCGAGCACGACATCCGAGACGGTCACGTCATGCTGAAAGTCGATAAAGGCCTTCTGGTTCGTGTCCGACACGACCAGCGGCGGGGCGGCCGGAGTGCGGTCCGCCGCCTTCAGGAAGGGAAGGACGTCCTCCGCTGCTCCAAAGAGCCGATTGACCTGCCCTGCGCCGCTGGCGACGGCTTCCTCCGCGGAACGGAGACCCGCGGCGGCGCCGACGAAATGCATTCCCGCTGGCGGAGCATCCTGATGGAAGGCCTGCAACTCCTCCGACCAGGCAGGCCGCACGCCAAGATGACTCGCAAAGCCGATATTGGGATTCCATCCGCCTGCAACGGCGAGCAGATCGACCTTGAGGCGCTCGACCCGGCCGTCGAAATGGCGGATGTCTATCGCTTTCAGGCATTTGCCATGGGTCCGCACGACCTCGCCGCCGATGAGGCGACCGGCGGGCGCGGGCAAGGATTGGGCTTCTCGCGCGTCGATGACCGCCACGACCTCGACGCCCGCTTCCGCAAGATCGGCTGCAACGGCATAACCGCTGTCGCATTGCGTGAAAACCGCCGCGCGCTGCCCCGGCACCGCTGCATAGCGATTGACATAGCTCTGCACGGCGGAAGCCATCATCACGCCCGGTCGGTCATTGCCGCCAAAGGCAATGGGCCGTTCAGTCGCGCCGGTGGCGAAGATCGTCTCTGCCGCGACGATCTTCCAATAGCGCTGACGCGGTTGGCCGGCAGCCGGCGCGGCGACATGGTCGGCCACGCGCTCCACTGCCCCGAATGTCCGCCCGTCATAGGCACCGAAAAGCGACGTGCGCGTCAGGATCGTCACATTATCGCGACTGGCCAGATCGTGCGCGGTCATGTCCGCCCACTCCACGCTGGATCGTCCGGCGATGCGTCCTTTTTCAGATAGCAGGCGGCCGCCCAGACGACTGTCATTCTCGACCAGGATCACCCGCTTGCCAAGCCGAGCCGCCGTCAGCGCGGCCGACAGGCCAGCCGGCCCCGCGCCGACCACCAGCAGATCGGCAAAGGCATGGCTCCGGTCGTAGACGTCGGGGTCCTCCGCATCGCTCAGCTTTCCGAGCCCTGCCGCGCGGCGGATCAACGGTTCGTAGAGGCGTTCCCAGAACGCCGCCGGCCACATGAAGGTCTTGTAGTAGAAGCCCGCGACGAAGATTGGCGAGAACAGCCGGTTGACCGCCATCAGGTCGAAGCGCGGGCTGGGCCAGCAATTCTGGCTGCGCGCTTGCAGACCGTCGAACAGTTCGACCATCGGCGCCTTGCTGTTCGGTTCCGCGCGCGCGTCGTCATGCAGCGTGACGAGCGCATTGGGTTCGTCCGGCCCGTCGGTCAATATGCCGCGCGGCCGGTGATATTTGAAGGAGCGGCCCACGATCCGCACGCCATTGGCGATCAGGGCCGAGGCGAGCGTGTCCCCCGCGAAGCCGGACATGGTCCGGCCGTCGAAGCGGAAGGATATCGGTTGGGTGCGGTCGATGAGCCCGCCTGCGGCATTGCGGGTCATGGCCGCGCCTCCCGCGCGAAAGCCACGGAGACGACAACATGGTTGCGCGTATCCCGCTCGACCACCAGCCAGTTGCGGCAACCGGCGGCATGGTACCAATGTTCCTTCTGGACACCCGCCACATTGTCCCGGCCATAGACATAGTCGGCAAAGCGCTCCTGTCCCTCGGCATAGTCGGGCCGCCTCGGCGCGGCTTCGCCCCGGACATGGAATTCGCCGCTGTCGCGGTTCCCGCAATGCGGGCAATGGATCATCATCTTACGGCGCTCACTGCAGGTTCGGTTGGGCACCAGAGCCCTTTTCGTCGATCAGATGCCCGGCGGCGAAGCGATCGAGCCGGTAACTGGCCGCTGCGGGGTGCGGCTCGTCCTTGGCCAGCAGATGGGCAAAGCACCATCCGGAAGCCGGCGTGGCCTTGAAGCCGCCATAGCACCAGCCACCGTTCAGATAGAGGCCGGGCACGGGCGTCCGGTCCATGATGGGCGAACCGTCCATGGTCATGTCCATGATGCCGCCCCAGGAGCGGAGCAGGCGCGCCCTTCCCACCATCGGCATAAGCGCCATCGCTTCCTCGCAGACATCCTCCACGATGGGCAGGTTGCCGCGCTGCGCATAGCTTTTGTAGCCATCGAGGTCGCCGCCGAAAACCAGCCCGCCCTTGTCCGACTGGCTGATGTAGAAATGACCGGCGCCGAAGGTGATGACGCCGGGCAGCACCGGCTTCAATCCTTCGCTCACGAACGCCTGAAGCACATGGCTTTCGACAGGCAGCCGAAGATCCGCCAGCGCAGCCACGCGCGAACTGTTGCCCGCGACAGCCATGCCGACCTTGCCCGCATGGATGCGGCCACGGCTGGTCTCGACGCCGATGACTTGCCCCGCCGCGTCGCGGATCATGCCAGTGACTTCGCAATTCTGCACGATGTCGACGCCCAGCGCGGAAGCCGCTCGCGCGAAGCCCCAGACCACCGCGTCATGGCGCGCCGTGCCCGCCCGCTTCTGCAGCAGGCCGCCATAAATGGGGAAACGCGCATTGTCGAAATCCAGGAAGGGCGCCATCGTCCGGACAGCCGCCGTGTCGAGCAGTTTGGCATCGACGCCATGCAGGCGCATCGCATTGCCCCGCCGTTCATGGGCGTCGCGCTGCTCGTCGGAATGGAAGAGGTTCAGAATGCCGCGCTGGCTGACCATCGCATTATAGTTCAGATCCTGCTCCAGCCCTTCCCACAGCTTCAGCGACAGTTCGTAGAAGGGGATATTGCCCGGCAGCAGATAGTTGGATCGGATGATCGTGGTGTTCCGACCTGCATTGCCGCCGCCGATCCATCCCTTCTCCAGCACGGCCACATTCTTCTGTCCAAAGACCTTCGCCAGATAATAAGCGGTGGCGAGGCCGTGGCCGCCGCCGCCAATCACGATGATGTCATAGCGCTCGCGCGGTGGCGCATCGCGCCAGGCGGGCGTCCAGCCGCGATGCTTGGCCAAAGCCTGCCGGGCGAGCGCGAAAAGAGAATAATGTGCTGTCATGATTGAGGATCGGATTAGGGCCTGATAGGACGGTTCGCATGTCCCAAAACGACATTTCCTTGCCCATGGGCGACATTCCCGCTGGTCCGATGCGGCCCACCAGGCTCGCTTATCTCCTGATCGACGGCTTTGCCCTGATGTCTTACGCTCCGGTGGTCGAGCCGTTTCGCGCTGCCAACCGCCTGTCCGGACGAAGCCTGTACGAATGGCGTCATTATTCCGTGAGCGGCGCTCCCGCCCACGCTTCCAACGGCCTGTCGGTCAGCGTGGACGGAGGGGTCGACATGATGGAACCCGCAGACATTCTCTTCCTGTGCGCTGGAGGTAATCCGGCGCTGTTTCAGGACAGCCGGACATTCGACGTTCTGCGCCGCACCGCCCGGTTCGGCACTGTGATGGGCGGCGTTTCAGGCGGTCCTTTCATTCTGGCGCGCGCGGGCCTGCTGGACGGTTTCCGCTGCACCATCCATTGGGAGCATGAACAGGCTTTCAAGGAGACATTCGCCCGACCCAGGCTGGAACGCGGCCTGTTCGTGGTCGATAACAAGCGGGTGACCTGTGCGGGGGGCCTGGCGGGGCTCGATCTTTCAGCGATGCTGATCGCCCAGACCCACGGTTCCGCTCTCGCGGGCAAGGTCAGCGATTGGTACATCCAGACCGAACAACGTCAGGCGAGCAGGCCGCAAAGACAATCGCCCGCCCAACGCTACCGCGTTTCGCACGAGGGGCTGGTTGCTACCTTGAGCGCGATGGAGGACAATGTCGAAGAACCTCTGCGGAGGGCCGCGCTCGCCAGCGCCGCCGGCTTGTCGGTGCGTCAGTTGGAACGGCTTTTCAGATTGCATCTGGGCACCTCGATCGGAGGACATTATCTGACATTGCGCTTGGAAAAAGCCCGAAGATTGCTGACCGAGACCGCCATATCGGTGACGGATGCCGGCGTTGCGTGCGGATTTGCCAGCGCGGGCCACTTTTCCCGCATATTCAAGCAACATTATGCCGTATCGCCATCGGCCATGCGCAAGGGGGATTTGTCCTGGCGGATAGCCGACAGGAGAAACTGACGGCCGAATATCCAGCCAGCATCAGGACTGATTGATGGGCCGCGCGAAACATCCGCGATCTGACCGCGCCGGATGCTCGCGATATTCCGGATCACACGCCAGAACTTTGCCGATTGCGATCCGATCTTCCTCGGTCGCTCGCGTTCCTTGGCCATCGGCGAGCAGCCTATTCACGGCGCCGAAGCGGAACTGACGGACAAACTGGATGCCGTTGTGCGCGCAATTCAAGCGCTTGGTATCCTTGACTCTTCTTCTTCCAATCCCATCTTCAATTCTGATTTGGTGCGTAGAACCTCATGAAAGATGATGCCCTCAATCTTGCCGACCATTTAACCGACGAACAACTTATCGCGCTGGCGGAGGCATTTGGCGGCACACGCCTTTATCTCCCCGAAAAGGCCGATTAGGACCATCCTGTCGTGCAAGCGATCGGGTACGATGCGTTATCACGGCTGCGCAGCCTATTGGGCAATGATGTGTTCCGCGTTCCCCTCATGCGTGAGCGGCGCGCATGCCATTATCGGGGTTTAGGCATGTCTAACGCCCAAATCGCAACCCGGCTCTGCATGACGGAAACAGGCATAAATCAGTTGTTCAAGCGAGTAAGAGAAGAGGTGACGCGCCCCCGTCCTAACGTCTTAACCGACCATGGCATGAGCCAAGGAGAACGATGCTCGCGTCATCGGCAGAGTATGACGAATCTAGGGGAAAGACAACGGAGCCTGCTACGATGGAAAGCAAATCCATGACTGAAGAGGACCAGCTTGGTCTGGTTAATTGCGAAGACACCGTTGAAAGGTCCGTTTTCACCTTCTCAAAGCCCCTTAAGATGCATGTAAATGGCGTCGAAACTGAAATTGACGGGATCGGAATGCGGGCTTTTGGCACCAGAGACCTTCCCCTCCTCGATCGATTTCGTGGCCAGTCCATTGCACTCGCGCAGAATGTCGTGGCTGCCCGATGCGATTTGTCGATTGAGCAGGTGGAAAGCCTCGCTTTGGATGATTTCACGCCCATGGCAGACGATGCTCTTTGGCAGATTTCACAAGTGGCCCGCGATATGGATTGCCACCTGACTTCTTTATACAACCATCACGTCCACGACAGACGCATACCCTCTCGCATAATACCGGCTGATCCCGGAAAATCCCGCCTACGTTGCCACCGGGCCGGGACCAGTGCCAATCTCCATGATCCTATCTACTGGAGCCGATCATAGAGATTGACAGCGGGCGCATGCCCTCAATGGTTGTGGGGGCAATCAATATCCTTGAGCGACAGCAGGCCGAGATTGCGACTTAGGTGAACAGGAACATCAATAGAAAAGCAGGCAGAGCCAATAATATTTAATCTGACCATCGAGCAATATGCCCCCACCGATGGGGGCAGAATATGATCAGGCTGGGTGCTAACCTGGATCGGAAAGAATGAAAGGGAGGGGAAATTGCACCATAGCCGAAAGAGCGCCCTTTTACTGAGCGCCGCCTTGGCGGCATTGTCGCCTGCTGCTGCGCTGGCCCAGTCGCCCGTCAGTTCCGAAGACATCGTGGTTACGGCCCAACGCCGCGCCGAACGTCTTGTGGACGTGCCGATCTCTGTGAACTCGCTCAGTCAGCAAGAGCTTGAAACCAAACAGATCAACAGCGTCGCCGATCTGGGCAAGTCGGTCACCAGCCTGCGTTTCGAAGGCAACATGCCAGCATTCCAGCCGACGTTGCGCGGCGTGGGCACATTGGTGCAGGGGGCAGGCACGGATTCGAATGTCGCCGTTTATATTGATGGCTTCTACGTCTCCAACAATTATGGCATGAGCTTCGACCTGCCCAATGTCAGCAATATCCAAGTGTTGAAAGGGCCACAGGGAACATTGTTCGGGCGCAATGCGACGGCGGGCGCGATCCTGATCACCACCGCCGACCCCGCCTCTGAACTGACGGGCCGCGTGAAGGCGACTTACGCCGATTATAATGACATCAAGTTGCAGGGTTACCTGTCGGGCCCGATTACGGAGAACCTGTCCGCGGGCATGAGCGTCTATTATCGCAAAGGCGACGGATTCCTGCATGATATCGATACCGGATCGGACAAGGTCGGCCGCGTGAAGATGTTCAATATCCGGCCCGATCTGATGTATTCCAATAACGACAATCTCAAGATCCGCCTGATCTATGAACATGGCTATGCATTCGATGCGTCGGGCATGGGCGGAGTGGTTCAGGACGGCTATGCGGTGGCGGCCCTGTTGGGCGCCAACTATGCCGACAGTCCAAATGAATATGGCGGCGAGTTCAAGCCCAAGATCGACAGCAAGACCGACGCCGGTTACGCCCAGATCGAACTGGGGCTGACAGATGACGTCACGCTGAAGAGTTCGACCAGTTACCGGCATGACCGGACGAACTTCGAAACCGACTATGATTTTTCATCCCTGGCAATCTTTGGCGCTACATCGCCGACAGACAACAAGACATTTTCTCAGGAATTCCTGCTGTCGGGAAAGACTGGCCGGTTGGACTGGCTCGTCGGCGCCAATTATTATCGCAACAAGAGTTGGGAATATACGACGGTGATTCTGGGGATCGATCCATTCGATCCTTCCGCCGGATATAATTATTTGAACTATAAGGATATCACGGTTACGACAAAGGCTTGGGCAGGCTTCGCGGACTTGACTTATGAACTGGCCGACGGTCTGTTCGTGACGGCTGGTGGACGGTACAGCACCGAGAAGAAGGATGCCGTGGCGCCTCTGCCGGTCGGGTCCGACAGCGCCCGTTGGAACAAGTTCACGCCGCGCGCCGTCGTGCGTTATAAATTTGCGCCGGACAGCAACATCTATGCCTCTTACTCCAAGGGCTTCCGCTCGGGCGCTTTCGCCGGTTTCCCGCCCAACAAGGTCAATCCAGAAAGCATTGATGCTTATGAAGTCGGGTTCAAGCACCGGTCCGGCATATTGGAACTGACCAGCGCCGCATTCCTCTACAATTTCAAGGATGTGCAGGTCACCATCATTTCGATCGAGGAACCGGGCGTCACCAAGAACGCGGCCCGCCAGCGCAATTATGGCGCCGAAATGGAACTGGCTATTCATCCCACCAATGCTTGGAGGATCGGCCTGTCAGGCGCCTATCTGAATGCGAAATACCGGAAATTCCCGGATGCCGTCGAAAATTACAAGGATGGGCCGGGCAGTTGGGGGCAAAGAGGGGTGGACGCCAGCGGAACCTGGGTGCCCCGTTCCCCCAAATGGACCGGCAATATTTCGAGCACCTATGACATAGGGCTGAAGGGCGGCACACTTCAACTCGCCGGAAATCTCAGCATGACCAGCCATTTCTATCACGGGCTGAACGAACAGCTTCGTGAGCCGGGCTATACGAAGCTGGACCTATCCACCACTTTCTCGCCGGAAAGCCAGGGCTGGCAAGTCACCTTCTTCGTGAACAACGTCACCAATCATCGCAACGCCTTGCAGAGGGGAGCGAGTCTTACCGGCACAAGCGCCCGCTTTGACTGGCCGCGCGTGATCGGCGCTTCCATCGGTTATAATTTCTAAGATTGCGGCCCTGAAGACGAACAGTTTTGCAATCTCGCTGGAGTTGCCAATTCTTATGGAAGTATCCGGATCATGAGAGGCATAATGAATCCTTATATATGCATTATATATTATAATATAGCGAATACATTCTATGCGAGTAATATTGTAAAAGTAAGAGAATAGAAGAATCGGAATATATTTTAATATTTCCAAATATGATTTTTCTTTTCTTACCTATTGTCAAGATTATGCTCAAATTAGCATGGCTGCACAGAGTAGAGAGAGAAAATCATGAGGGGATTAATATTTTCATGCGGTGTAGCGACCGCATGCTTTTCGTCCGTTGTGCAAGCACAGACGCCAGCGCCAAATTCCAGTACGGTCGAGGATATCATTGTCACGGCTCAGCGCCGTTCCGAACGGCTTGTCGATGTCCCTGTCTCGGTGAATTCGATCAGTCAGGCCGAGCTGGAAACGAAGCATATCGAAACGCTCGCCAATATAACCCAGTCAGTCACAAGCCTGCGTTTCGAAGGTAACGTGCCGGCATTCGGGCCGACCCTGCGCGGAATCAGCACGCTGGTTTCGGGAGGGGGCGTGGATGCCAGCGTCGGCGTCTATGTGGACGGCGTTTACCTGCCGAATACCAGCGGCATGGGATTCAGCCTTGCCAATATCAGCAGCGTGCAGGTGCTCAAGGGGCCGCAAGGCACGCTATTCGGCCGCAACACGACGGGCGGGGCGATCCTCATCACAACAGCGGAACCATCCTTTGAATGGACCGGCCAGATCAAGGGCACGTATCAGAGCTTCGATGATCGACGCGTGGAAGGGTATGTTTCCGGCCCGCTCTCCTCCGATATCGCTTTCGGCGTCAGCGGCTATTACCGCCTCAGCGATGGCTATATGGTCAATATCGCGAATGGCAATAAGCATGACCTCGGCCTAAAGATGTTCAATATCCGCCCGAGCCTGTTCTATTCGAATCATGACAACTTCAAACTGCGTCTGATTTATGATCACAGCTATTCATCCGACATAACGGGCCTTGGGCTGGTCAATACCGATGGATATGTGATTGCCGGCACCTTGCCGGGCGCGGTGGTCGGTCACAAATTCCCTTATTACGCGGTCAATTCTCCGCCAGTGAACCTGACCAAGAATGACGCCTTTACAGGCATCGCAGATTTGCAATTGAGTACCGCCACTTCCCTCAAGAGCGTAACAAGCTACCGGACGGATTCGAATCTGTTCGTGGCGGACGCCGACATGTCCAATCTGGATATATTTTCGGTGGAGCAACTGGTAAAGTACAAGACATTCTCACAAGAATTCACGTTGGCGCACAAGGCAGGCAGACTCGATCTTGTTGCAGGCGCGAACTACTATAACAGCCTCGCAAATCAGCCCTATACCAAGATCAGCCAGTTCGGCACGACCGCCGTTCTGGAGGGCAGGCGTATCAGGACCGAAGCGATCGGCATCTTCGCCGATGCGACCTATGAGATCGCGGACAGCCTGTTCCTGACTGCCGGTGCGCGCTTTAGCGCGGAGAAGAAGCGAGTCACGGCGGACCCCACGCCGCCCGATCAGCACCGCTGGAACGCAGTCACTCCGCGCGCGGTGATCCGTTATCAGATCGATTCGGGTGACAATGTGTATCTGTCGTTCAGCCGAGGCTTCAAACCCGGAGCCTATAACGGCACTCCGCCCGCTCTGGTCAAGCCTGAGCATGTGACCGCATATGAAGGCGGTTATAAGCATTCTTCCCGGCTGATCGATTTCACCGCAGCCGCCTTCTATTATCGCTACACGGACTTTCAGGTTTCGACTTTTGACTTCAATGCCAATCTCGGCGTGACGATCAATGCGCCGGCCGAACGCAGCTACGGTTTCGAGGCGGAAACCACATTGCGGCTCACGCCCAATTGGCGGGTCAGCCTGGCGGGCGCCTATCTCAATGCCAAATTCACCGACTTCGACAATGCCACCATTCAGGAACCCAATGGCATCGGACAGTGGGTGTCGGCACCGCAATCGGCGAGCGGAACGATCGCGCCACGCTCGCCCAAATGGTCTGGCAATGCCTCAACCACCTATGAGTTGAATACCAGCGTGGGCAAGGTCGAGTTGAACGCCAATATGAGCTTTGCCAGCAAGCTCTACAATATGATGAACGAACAGTTCGTAAGTCCGGCTTATGCGATGATAGGATTGAACGCTTCGTTCACGCCGAATAACGGTCCCTGGAAAGCCCAGTTCTTTGTGACAAACCTGACCAACAAACATCTTTATTCGCAATATCAGGGCGGTCCGTTCGGCACTTATGCGCTCTTTCAGCCGCCGCGCGTATTTGGCGGATCTCTGGCCTACAGCTTCTAGGAGCGGGCCTTTTCCCGCACGAGGATTTTGGAGGGATTGGCAATGAAATATTTGAAGACCATCCATCTGGGCGTCGGGATATTGGCGCTGGCGGCGGGATCGGCCATGGCGGGCAAAGCCGTGGCTTCCGCGCCGTCCCAGGTCGAACTTTCCGGCCTCGACCGTCTGATCGCCATGGAGGAGATAAAGGATCTGGAACTGCGGTTCTGCCGCGCGCACGATACGCATGATTGGGCTGCCCTAAGGTCGACCATCGCGGATGATTTCGAACTTTACTTTGCGCAAACGCGGGGACCTGGCGGTCCCAATGTATGGACGCCGATCGAACTGACCGGGGCGGAGAATTTCGTCGCTCACGTCAAACGAGTGCTTACGGGGCATTCCATTCATATCTGCACCATGCCGCAATTCCAATCCGTGACGGCCGATCGGGCAAGAGCCCTGTGGTTCATCAGCGGCTATGGCGATATTGCAGGTCAAGCCGGCCTCGGCTTTGAAAGGCTTGTCAAAGATTATGTGCGCATCAACGGCAAATGGCTGATTAAAAAGGCCGATGCGCGCATCGAGGCACATGTGGAATTCCCCAAATGAGTGAATGGGCGAAAGCGCTCAAGGGGCGGGATCATGTCAGGCAGGAAGCTATCTTCACTCCTTGCCACTTCCGCTTCGATCATCCGGAAATTTCGAGACATTAACAGCGCGAAGAGAGAGAATGCGCCATGAATAACATCAGGAACAAGGTCGTCGTCATTACCGGAGGCAGCAGCGGGCTGGGAGAGGCAACCGCGAAGCATTTGTCCAGGCAAGGCGCAATTGTGGTGCTTGGCGCCCGCCGCATCGGACGCATCGAAGCCCTCGTGGAAGACATCATAGCTGCCGGCGGCCGCGCGCTTGCGGTACAAACTGATGTTACCCGCCGCGAGGAGGTGCAAGCCCTCGTCGACAAAGCCATCGCGGCCTATGGGCAAGTCGACGTCATGCTGAACAATGCCGGACTCATGCCCAGTTCGCGCTTCGAACTACTTAAGGTCGATGATTGGGATCGCATGATCGATGTCAACATCAAGGGCGTGCTCTATGGCATAGCCGCTGTCCTGCCGCACATGACGGCCCGGAAAAGCGGCCATATCATCAATGTCTCCTCGGTCGCTGGACATAAGGTTCGCGGCGGCGGAGTAGTTTATGCTGCGACCAAGCATGCGGTGCGGGTGATTTCCGAAGGCCTGCGGCAGGAGGTCACGCCCCATGATATTCGTACAACCATCATATCTCCCGGAGCTGTGGCTACCGAACTGCCGGAAACGATCACCGATCCCATCGTACTGGAAGGTATGCGTGCTGTGTATGCGCGGGCACTTCCGGCGGATTCGTTCGCCCGCATGGTTGAATTCGCCATATGCCAACCGGCGGACGTGGATATCAATGAGATTCTCTTCCGGCCTGCCAGTCAGGAATACTGATCGGGGGAGGGAACCTGCCTCAATAAAGAATATGGTTAAGGAGCAAAAAATCCCTGCTCCACCCAAGTCCCGGTAGCCCATGTGACTTCCATGACTTCGGATTAAAGTGGTCCGTTATTCTGGCATGAAGAAAAGGAACAATAAGAATGTTAGGAAAGAATATCCTGATAGGGGCAATCATATTGGCGCCCGCCGCTATGATGCTGTCTTCCGCCGCCCCAGCGGAGGCGCGAGCGAAAAGTAGCTCCACCTCTCTTGAGGCAACCGTTGAGCGTCTGGCAGCCACGGAAGACATCAAGAAATTGCGGTATCGCTTCAGCCGCGCGATCGACAATCGAGACTGGCCCGGCCTGGGTGCGACCTTGACGGACGATGCCGCCGTGCGGACTTTGAACAGCGTCGACAGCGATGCGCCTCCGCGGATCACGGCTGATGTGAAGGGACGCGACAACGTCGTCAACTTCATCCGGAACCTTGTAGGTGAAAGAATGCGCACCATTCATCTGGAAAGCATGCCCGACATCGAATTTCAGGGGAAGGACAAGGCGCACGCCAAATGGTGGATCGAAGGCTATGCGGACTTTTCCAAAGCCGATGAAGCCTCCAGGGCACGGATGAAAGGGAAGAGCGGGGTGGTTTTTGAAACATTGGAAGAAGATTATGTGAAGATCGGCGACAAATGGCTGATCCAGAGAGCCGAGGCTGCGCTGGTCGGAAATTATTGAAACGATATCCTTATTGAGATCGTGGAAACCCGTTGGCCTATCGGGGCTGACGGGTTTCAAAAATCCTCCCGGAGGAAAATTGTCCCGCCGCAGGATCAGATTAGTGAATAAGTCGCATAATAGCGTCGAAATCGAAATTGACGAGATAGGGATACGGTTTGGACAACACAGACTTTCCTTGCTTGATTGATTTTCGCGGCCAGTCCCTTGTCCTCGCACAGAATGCCGTGGCTGCGCCATGCAGTATCGGTGCAACTTGACTTCTTTATCCCGCCATCGCCAGCGCCCGTGGTAGACGTACATTCTCTCGTTTAATCTGGCATGAGACGGGAAAATCCCGCTTGCGTTGTCAGCAGGTTGCAACCCGTGCCATTCTCTGTGTCCCTATTTGCCGCCTGCCGCCGGTGCGAGTGCTCCACCGTCAGCAGCGGGCGTCTCGGTATTGAAATGCGCCGTGAGGTAACCGAGGATGGCAACCTTGTTGCTGCTCGAAATGGTGGCACCAAAGCCTTCCATCCGTTCCATGATGTCTTTCCATTCAGCCGTCGAGCGTTTCTGTGCCACGATCAGGTCCGTCGCATGACAACTGGAGCATTGCGCCACGACCTGCGATTTGCCCGGCCCCTCGGGCATGGCATCGTTCTGGGCATGGACAATCGGAGAAATCTGGCCAGAAAGCGCCAGAATGCCAAGGCCTGCCATGAGGAAATGAGTAGCCTTGATCTGCATTCCGACTCCTGAATATTGTATGCAAATTTAGATGTGTGTGTACGAGATGATAGATCGAGTCAACCCCCGCGAAAACTCTGACGATAAGCGTGCCATATTGAACAGCATATGACCGGGCGCTGAGCGGATCGCGATAGCATCAGTGCGCCCACAAAATTTTGCATGCAATATTGACTATATATATGCAAAATATATATGATGGATACATAATGTAGCAGGGGAGAGGAATGCATGCGCATTTTACATATCGGCTTGCTGGCCAGCGGATCGCTGGCGGCCTTGATAACGACAGGTGCCATGTCAGGCGCAGTGGCGCAGACATCGACGGAAATCGGGTCGACCGGTGCGGACGAAGGTCCCAACCTGATCGTCACGGGATCTCGGATCAAGGCACGCGGCTATGACGCACCAACCCCGACGACAATAATCGGCACCGAAGAAATCGCCCGGTCGGCGCAGACCAATATCTTCAGCGCCGTGACCCAATTGCCGTCTCTAATGGGCAGCACCGGCACCACGGTCGGCAATGTGACCACAGGCAACGGGAATACGGGTCTCAGTTCCTTTTCCATTCACGGACTGGGCGCGATCCGCACGCTGACGCTGATTGATGGGCAGCGGGTAGTGCCTGCCTTTCCGACGGGCGTGGCGGACATCAGCCAATTTCCCCAGCTGCTGATCGAGCGAGTCGATGTGGTGACGGGCGGCGCATCGGCATCCTATGGATCGGACGCGGTCGCTGGCGTGGTCAATTTCGTCACCAACAAGAATTTCCAAGGTTTCAAGGCCAACTTCATGGGCGGCCTGTCGGATTACAATGACAATGAAACCATGATGGTGCAGATGGCGGCAGGCCATAATTTCCTGGATAACCGGCTGCACATCCAGGTCAGCGGTGAATATAGCAAGGAGCGGGGCGTCGGCGGAGGCAATCTGGGCGTCGATTGCGACGCAGGGCCAAGCGGCCGCTGCTGGTTCAAGCAGACAACGATGTTGCAACGGAGCATTGCAGGAACCCCAGCGGGAGAGCCGCAGATACTGGTGCGCGACTATGCCCAGAATCAGCAGCTCTTCCCTTATGGCATCATCACCTCGGGACCGCTGACGGGCACCGTCTTCGGCGCGGACGGCCAAACCCATCAGCTTGACAGGGGGTCGCCGCTCATAGGCGTCTGGGCCGTGGGCGGCGACATGTCAGGGGCGATGGGGCAAGGCGCAACGCTGGTCGCTCCGACCGAACGCAAAACGCTTTATACGCGCATCGGCTATGACCTGACGCCGGATATTTCAGTCTGGGGCACGATGATGCTGGGGCAGGTCGATACGAGCAATAGGCCGGTGGCCCATGACTACCGGCCCGGCAACCTCATGATCCAATGCGACAACGCCTTCCTGCCGCAATCGGTGCGGGACGGTTGCGCCGCGAACGGCATCGACAATTTCATGATGGGCACGATCAACGCCTTTCTGCCCCATCAGAATGTGGTGAACCGCCGCCGCATGTCGCGCTTCGTGGCGGGCGTGGACGGCAAGTTCGACCTGTTCGGCAATCGCTGGTCATGGGATGCCTATTTCCAGCATGGCGTCACGCGCTCCAAGGTCCGCGTGGACAATATGTATATTTCCTCTCGCGCGCTGGCCGCAATCGACGCGGTCGAGCTGAACGGCGAGATCGTCTGCCGATCGGCCGTCGCACGGGACCATGGCTGCGTTCCGATGAATATCTTCGGCAATCATCCCGATCAGGGAACTGCGTTCAACTATATCTTCGACACGCCAACGCAGGACATCCACCAGTCGCAGGACGCCGCCTCCATCGGCGTCAGCGGCGAAGCCTTTTCCAACTGGGCCGGTCCGGTTTCGGTCGCGGCCGGTTTCGAATGGCGGCGTGAAGCCTATACCGTGGTGGGCGATCCGCTGAGCGCGGGTGGCGTGTTCGACGATCCGCTTCTCAACCCGGCCGGCAACAATTATTATGCCGGCAATTTCCGCAGCGGCGGCGGCAAATATAATGTCCGCGAATTCTACCTGGAACTGGCGGTGCCATTGTTCGACAGCGACGCCATCGGCAAGGCGGACCTGTCGCTTGCCGGTCGCGCGACGCGATACAGCACGTCGGGCAGCGTGGGAACCTGGAAGGCGGGACTGACCTGGGATACGCCGATCGAGGGTCTGAAGATCCGCACGCTCAAATCCCGCGACATCCGCGCGCCCAATCTGGGCGAACTGTTCGCAGCCGAACGCGTGGTGATACGGACTATCAACAACACGATGGCGGGCGGCGCGCAGGCGACCGTCCGGGCGTTCGAGCGCGGCAACCCCGATCTGAAGCCCGAAATTTCGATGAACACGCAGTTCGGCGTCGTGTTCCAGCCGCCTTGGCTGCGCGGTTTCCGCATGTCGGTGGACTATTATCATGTTTCGGTGAAGAACATGATCGGTCTGTTATCGCACCAGCAGATCGTGGATCTGTGCGCGATGGGCAATGCAGCGCAATGCGCGGCCATCGTCACCAATCCAGCGAGCGGCGACCCGGCGACCACCCCGATCGAATCCATTGCCAGTCAATCGTTCAATCTCGCCCGCGACAAGACCGCAGGTTTCGACATCGAGGCGAGCTATCAATTCGATGCGCTGGGCGGCGATGTGATCCTGCAGGGGCTGGCGACGCATGTGCTTTATTACAAGACCAATTCGGGTCTGCCGGGGCAGCCCGTCTGGGATCTGGCAGGGGTGAACGCGGGTGGCGCGTTCGGAACGATCAGCGGCAACACGCCCAACTGGAAGCTGCTGACCACACAGTCGTTCAAGCGCGACCGTTGGAGCCTGTCGCTCACCGAGCGCTGGATCAGCAAGGGCAAGCTGTCGGCCAATTTCATCGAATGTCAGACCGATTGTCCGGCCCCCACGATCCTCAATCCCACGATCGACAATAATCGGATGAAAAGCGCCTTCTACGTCGATCTGGGCGGCACCTATGATGTGGCCGAAGGCGTGCAGGCCTATTTCAAGATCGACAATCTGTTCAACCGCGATCCGGCGGTCGTGCCGGGCATCGGCGGGCCCGGTCAGCGCTTCAGTCCCACCCTCTATGACATCGTGGGACGGATGTACCGCGCCGGTGTGCGGTTGAGCTTCTGATAGAAACCATCTTCCTGGAAAGGGGCTGGGGAGGATGGCGCAAGCCGCCCTCCCCCTTTTTCCGTCCGGCCGATGTCAGGTGGAGGATTTCGGGCCGCGCGCCTTGATCCGCACTCGGGCGATCTTGTCGTGACAGCTCATATAAAGATGGCCGTCCGCTCCGAAAGCGCAGTTGGAGATATAGTCTTCCCCCCGGATCGCACCGATCAGCCGGCCATCGGACGTGGCGATGTTGAGCCGGTCGATGCTGGAAAACCACAGGTTGCCCGCCCGGTCCACCTTCATCCCGTCAGCGGCCAGACCGCCCGCTACCTGCGCACGGCTGAGGAAGGCTTGCTCGCCGATGGACCGGCCCGCCGCGTCCAGGCTGTGCACGATCCAGCCCTTCCCCTCGTCGGTATGATAAAGCATGCGGCCATCGGCCGAGAGGGCAATGCCGTTGGGCGTTGCATATTTGCCAATCAATTCCACCCGGTCGTCCGTCCCGATGCGGAAAACGCCGGTATAGTCCATTTCGCGGGCGGGTGAGTCTGCACCGGCGACAAGACCCCAGGTTGGATCGGTGAAATAAATAACCCCGTCTATCGGCGAGACGGCAAGATCATTGGGACTGTTGAAGCGCTTGCCATCAAAACGGTCGGCGATGACGCGCTTGCGGCCAGTTCTAAGGTCAATATGCCCGATGCAGCGATTGCCGCTGTCCGCGACGATCAGCCCTCGGCGGCCCCATGCGAGACCATTGGTGCCCGGTTCCCGCAGCAGAGGATCGGCCGGGCCGTCGAGGCCAGAAGGATGCAGCCAGTCACGCAAGCCATCGCGCGCCGACCAGCGGCGGATGATATTGGCCTGCGGATCGGATATGAGCAGATAACCGCCCCGTCCGCCAATCCAGAGCGGCCCCTCGCTCCATTGGAATCCCTCGGCTATCCGTTCGACCGTCGCGTCCGCATCGATCAGGGCGTCCAGCGCGGGATCGAGGCGTTCGATCTTGCCGAAGACCGGGTAGGATTGTGCAGCGGGGGACGCGGGCATGCGCGCCCAAAGATCCGGCGCGAAGGCCATGGCTCCTGCCCCCAATGTCGTCGTCAGCAACATGCGACGCGATATTCCCTTTTTTGTGCTGTTCATCATTTTCCCGCCTCTCGATTCGCAGCCTTCCAAACATGACGACAATCGGCGCGGGCCATTTCTTTCGCGTCATTGCCCTTGATTTCATGAACTTGCAGCCAAAATTGCATTCTCGCTTCTCCTAAATGATTTAGTTTGCAGTTTTTGCATGCAATATGTATATTTGCATGCATTATCTAGAGCCGCCCAAGGTTCTGCAAGGGATGCGGCGAAGATGAAAAAGGGGAGGAAAATGAAGAAATCCGTTATCGCGGCGGTTGCGTCGCTTTGTGCCTTGGCTGTTTCCATGCCCGTTCTGGCGCAAACCGTGTCCGAAGGGGACGCAGACATCATCGTGACCGCAACCCGCAATGAAACACTGCTATCCAAAACCCCGATCACCATGACCGCGCTGGGCGGGGAAAGCTTGCGCGATGCGGGCATCACCGATGCGCGGTCGCTTCAGTCCTCCGTGCCCAACCTTGCCTTTACCGAAAGCGGCGACACGGTACGCATCTCGATCCGCGGCGTGACCAGCACGGACACGACCGAAAAGGGCGACCCGTCCGCAGCCTTCCTGATGGACGGCATCTATATCGCCCGATCAGCCAGCATGCTGGGCAGCTTCTACGATCTCGACCGTGTTGAGGTGCTGCGCGGACCGCAAGGGACGCTCTATGGCCGCAACGCCACGGCAGGCGTCATCAACGTCATCTCCAAGCGCCCGGTCGACCAGTTCGAAGCATCGCTGGACGGCAGTTACGGCCGGTTCGGGCAGGGCGACGTCACCGGCATGGTCAACGTACCGCTCGGCGCCGGCCTCGCCATGCGCGCGGCAGTCAATTATCAGGTGCAGGACAAGCCCTATTACAAGCTGGTGACGCCCGACACCGTCAATCGGGGCGTGTTCCGCGACGAGATTTCCGGCCGCCTGTCGCTGGGCGGCACGATCGGCGACAATTTCACTTTCGTGATCCGGGGCGACTATTCCAGGATCCATGGCTATGGCGCAAATGGTAACATGGTCACGCTGGACCGCTTCTTCAGTAATATAAACGTGCCGCTGATCGATCCGACACCGGTGAACCGCGGTGGCGACTATAAACGCACGCTGACCATGACGCCGGATTACCCGTCGCGCCGCGATGAAACCAACTGGGGCGTGATGGCGGACGCGACCTATGACTTCGGCCCGGCCCAGCTCACCTATCTGGCGAGCTATCGTAGGGCGAAAAGGGCCAATTCCAATACGCAACTGCTCTTTGGCGCTTTCTACAATCCGGTGGATTTCGTCGATGACTTCAGGCAGCAGTCGCACGAACTGCGTCTGTCCTTCGGTCAGGACAATCCGCTGCATGGCCAAGCCGGCATCTACTATTTTCGCGAAACGGGATCGCGCGACTATAATATCTTCAATCCCTTGGCAGGCATCGTCGCGCCAGACGCCATCAACTATGCCTTCAAGATGGACCCGGCGGGCGCGAAGTCCACAGCGGCCTTCGGCACGCTGACCTACGACATCACACCGGATCTGCATATCACCGGCGGCATCCGCCATACACGGGACCGCAAGTGGCGATCTGGCCAGACCGTGCTGGACTTTCCCGATGCAGCGTCCGTTCCCGGCACTCCTTTCATCTGCAACAACCAGACCGCCTTGCCGGGTGGCGAGGTTCGTTGCACCGTCAATCAGAATATCGCGAGCAGGAAGTTCAGGAAGACGACCTGGAAAGCAGGAATCGACTATGATGCGCCGGGCCTGGGGCTGATCTATGCCAGTGTGTCAACCGGTTACAAGGCGGGCGGCTTCAACGACGGCTGCATCACGGGCGAAGGGACAGGCTGTGAATTGACCGCCGAGGCGCTTTATTACAATCCCGAAACGCTGACCGCCTATGAAATGGGTTTTAAGTTCCGCTTCGGACCGGCCTTCCGCCTCAACGGCGCGCTGTTCCACTACGACTATAAGAACATGCAGCTGAATCAGGCGGTCATCGTGCCAGTGCCCGGCACCCGGATCACAAACGCCGCCAGTTCCAAGGTCGACGGCGTCGAACTGGAAGCGGTTGTTCAGCCCGGTCCGAACGACCGGTTCGACCTCAGCTTCACCTATACCGATGCGCGGTACGGCGATTTCCATCCCGATCTGGTCAGCCATCCAACGCTCAACCTGAAGGGCCGCCAACTCGACCATGCGCCCAAATATACGGTGAATACCGGTTATGCCCACACTTTCCCGATGGGCAATGGCGGGGAAATCGTGGCGGGCATCCGTAGCCGATTCAGCGCCTCCTATCAGATCATCGATCTCAACAATCTGTCCTTCTTCCGCCAGCGCGCCTACACGAAGACGGACGCGACCCTGACCTATACCGCGCCGGAAGGAAGCTGGTATGTGCAGGGCTTCGTCAAGAATATCGAGAATGAAGTGACTGTGGCTAACGCGTCCACCGGCATCGTCTCGCTGGTGAGCATCGAAGCGCCACGCACCTATGGCGTGCGCGCGGGCGTCAAGTTCTAGGACGCCTTCCCTCCCCTTCCCTCCTCTCAAAAACACATCTGGAGCAGCAGGCAATGTCGCGCAGGAAATGGCTGGTTGCGGGAGTGGGGCTGGCCGCAGCCAGCCTGGGACTGAGCCTGTTGCACGCCGCTCCATCGGGACGTGGCGGGGCAAGCGACTGGTCCCATTTCGCGGGCGATCTTGCATCCACCCAATATTCGCCGCTGTCGCAGATCGACCGTTCAAACGTCACGCGACTCGAACCGGCATGGCATTATCTGACCGGCGACCAGCCGGGCGTCGCGACGCCGTTGGTCGCCGACGGACTCATCTTTGTCCTGACCGATGGCGACGGCATCGCCGCCCTCGACATCGCTACGGGGCGGGAGGTCTGGAAAGCGCCGCAGGTCACGGTAAATCTGATCCGCGGCTTTTCCTACTGGCGCAGCGCGGACGGCAGGCAGCGCCGCCTGCTCGTCGTGCGCGACCAGAAGCTCCACGCAATCGACGCGGCGACCGGACGCCCCATCGCCGATTTCGGCGAAGACGGCGCAGTGGACCTGCGCGCCGGGCTGGGACGGGACGTTTCCACCATCGGATCGATCCAGCCACTCTCCCCCGGCAAGGTCGTCGGCGATATCATCATCATGGGATCGAATACGGGCGAAGGCTACGGCTCCCCGCCCGGCGACATACGCGCCTATAACGTCGTAACCGGGAAACTGGTGTGGCAATTCCACACCATTCCGCACCCGGGCGAGGCCGGGGAAGAGACATGGCCCGCCGATGCATGGAAAAGCGCGGGCGGCGCCAATAACTGGGGCGGCATGTCCGTCGATGCCCGGCGCGGTATCGCCTATCTGGGACTGGGTTCGGCGACCTATGATTTTTCCGGCGGCGACCGGAAGGGGCAGAATCTCTATGGCGATTCATTGATCGCGCTCGACATACGGACCGGCAGACTGATCTGGCATTTCCAGTTCGTCCATCATGACCTGTGGGATTATGATCTGGTCGGATCGCCAGTGCTGATGCGTATCCGCCGCAACGGCAAGCCAGTCGATGTGGTCGCGCAGGCGGGCAAGAGCGGCTGGCTGTTCGTGTTCGACCGGGCGACCGGCAAGCCCATCTTCCCCATCGAAGAAAGGCCGGTTCCTGCGTCCGACATGGAAGGGGAAGAGGCATGGCCGACGCAGCCCTTTCCGGCGCTGCCGCCCTTTTCGCTGCAACATTTCAGCGTCGACGATCTCGACCCCAGCCTGCCGGAGGAAGAACGGCGGGCCTTTGCCGCAATGATCGCCGAACTGCGCAACGAAGGCCCCTTCACCCCGCCCAGCCAGCGCGGCACGCTCCAGATGCCGGGCAATCATGGCGGCACCAATTGGGGACTGGCGGCAGGCGACCCCGAAAAGGGCCGCTATTATGTCGCCTCGTTCAACATCCCCACCGTCGCCAAGCTGGTGAAAATGGACGCGCAGCCCGCCAGTTTCCTGGAAACCCCGCGCGAGCGGGGGCGTGCGCTCTATGCCAATAACTGCGCCCTGTGCCATGGCGCGAACATGGAAGGGCAGCCGCCCGTGCCCGGCCTGCGCGACGTGGTGGCGCGGCAAGGCAAGGACCGGGTGCGTCAGACCGTCAGCAGCGGGCGCGCCACCATGCCCGCCTTCGCGGGAAGCCTGTCGGCCGCTGACCTCGATGCGCTGACCTTCTACCTTGCCGATCCCGACCCGGTCCCCGCCGTCGGCAATGCCGGGGCCAAGGCAGAGGCGGCAAGCGAGGCCGCCGGAGAGCAAGGTCATGGCGCATCGGGCGCGGACCTCAACGCGCAAGCGGGCAAGGGACGTTGGTATAGCGGCTATGGTTATATGTTGTCCGCTAAAACATTCCTGCCCGTCAGCAAGCCGCCATGGTCCATGCTGACTGCTTACGATCTCAATGAAGGCAGGATTCTCTGGCAGGCGCCGCTAGGCAGCGTGCCGAGCCATCCGGGCGGGCTGACCGGCGTGCCGTTATCCAAAGGCGGCGTGCTAGCGACCAAGGGCGGCCTCGTTTTCGCAACGACCTCCGCCGACCGGAAGGTCCATGCTTATGACAGCGACACCGGCGTGCTGTTATGGGAGCGGGAATTACCCTCCGTGCCGCAGGGCGTGCCCGCCATCTATGCGACTGGCGGCCGACAATTTCTGATCGTTCCGACGGCTTTCTACTATCCGGACGGCGCCAGCCCCTATGGCCCGCAAAAAGGTCCGAAGGGGGCCAACGGCTATTATGCCTTCGCATTGCCCGACGCGCTGGCGCGCCGGATGAAGTGAGAGGAAAGCGCACATGCGGCCCCTCTTCGGACTGATTGCGGCGGGCATCGCAGCCTTGGCAGCGCATGGTCCTGCGTGCGCCGGGGAAGCTGTGCGAGCGCCATTCGGCACGCTGCCGGGTGGCGAGGCGGTGGAAGCCGTGACGCTAAGTAACAGACATGGCGTCACGGCCCGGATCATGACGCTGGGGGCGACGTTGCAGTCCTTGAGGACGCCCGACCGTGCCGGTCATGTGGACGAGATCACGCTAGGCTATGACGATGCCGCCAGCTATGTCGAACGCCGGGCCTTTTTCGGCGCGACGATCGGTCGTTACGCCAACCGGATCGCACAGGGCCGATTTACGCTCGACGGCAAGAGCTATGTCCTGCGCAGCAACCTCGGTCCTCATCAACTGCATGGCGGGCCGCGAGGACTGGACCAGCGGCTATGGTCGATCGTCTCCGTCAACAGCGGGCGGGACGCCGCCGTTACCCTGCGCTATGTCAGTCCGGACGGGGAGGAAGGCTATCCCGGCGCACTGACTGTGACGGTCCGCTACCGGCTGACAGAAGGCAATGAGCTGAAGATCGAGTATCGGGCGACGACGACGAAACCGACCATCGTCAATCTTTCCAACCATGCCTATTTCAATCTGTCGGGCCACAGGAATCTGCGCCCCGTACTGGATCATCGATTGACGCTGGCGGCCAGCCGGTACACGCCTGTCGACTCAACAATGATTCCGACTGGAGAATTGCGGCCGGTCGCAAGTACGCCCTTCGATTTCCGCACGGCGACCGCCCTTGGGGCGCATATCCGCGATGACGATCCGCAACTTCATCTGGCGAAGGGTTATGACCATAATTGGGTGCTCGATAGCGTTGGCAAGGGAATCAGTTTAGCCGCGCGGCTGGAAGATCCGCTGTCCGGCCGCGTGCTGGAGGTCGATACGGATCAGCCGGGCATCCAGATGTTCACGGTCAACTATTTCGACGGCAGCAACATCATCGGCCGAGGCGGCATCGCCTACCGCCAAAGCGACGCGGTCTGCCTGGAGGCGCAGGATTTCCCCGACGCGCCCAATCATGTGAATTTCCCGTCAACACGGCTCGATCCGGGACAGCGTTACAGCCGCTCCATCGTCCTGCGTTTCGGCACGACACCAGCTTCTTGACGCGGCCCGGTTACTTCATTGAAACGGCAAGAAGCCGTTTGTAAGAAAACCGGCTATCATCTAAACCGGAAACGGAAGGAGACCAGGGTGGCCGTGACTAAGCGTGGGTCTTCGGGCGACGATGCCATCAGGCCTTCGCAATCGCGCAAGGGGCAGCGTCATCTGGAGGCGGTTGAAAGCCTGAGACGACGGATATTGACCGGCGAGATCGAGCCGGGCGAACGCCTGCGCGAAATCGCGCTGAGCGAAGAACTGGGCATGTCGCGCACGCCGGTGCGGGAAGCCTTCCGCACATTGGCGGCGGAAGGGCTGGTCGATCTGTTGCCCAATCGCAGCGTGGTGGTGAGCACTCCCGACGAATCCGAGGTCGCCGATGTCTTCACCGTTCTGGGCGCGCTGGAAGGTCTGGCCGGCCTGCTTGCATGCCGCCGGATGACTCACGATCAGATCGAGATACTGGAGGAATTACAGGAAGAGCTGCATGTGCAGTTTGAAAAGCGGCACCGGCTGGCCTATCTGGAGGTCAACCGCATGATCCACGAACATATCGTGGAAAGCGCCGATAGTCCCGCGCTGATGCTGGTGTGGCGTCTGCTGCTGCCGCGCGCGGAACGGGCGCGGCATGTGACCACGCTGGATCATGACCGCTGGGTCGAGGCTTTCGAGGAGCATCGGGAAATCTTCGATGCGATTGCCGCGCGCGATGAGGTGCGGGCGAAGAAGCTGCTCGAATCGCACTTCATTCAGGGCATAGAGGCCATCAAGAAGAAGCAGGCGGCAGAGCGCGCGCGCAAACGATTGAAAATCTATTCGGACATAGAAGGCTGACGCAATTTCGCACTGCCCTTGCGAAGACGGCAGCACGGCTCGTTCCGATCCGATCGGGACAGCTCCGCAAGGCGGTTGACAGTCCGTCCTGAGCGCTATGCAATGACGTGGCCAGGAAAGGCCCGGCCTTCCCTGTTTCGTCAACATTGATCTTGCATACAATAAATTCACATGGCATGCATGGACTTAATCAGGCATTTACACCTGAAAGGAGAGATCATGCGCGCTTCGTCCCTGTTCATGGCACTGACGCTCGGTTTGAGCACGGCATCGGCCGGCTTCATGCCGATCGATGCCCAAGCCCAGCAATCGCCCGCCGCCAAACGCATCAACCGGGCGATCGAGCTTCTGGAGCAGGGTCAGCCCGTTTATTATACGCAGCTTTATGGGGGTGGTTATGAGGAGGGCGTTCGCCTCGCCGCCACCAGCGCGGATTATATTACCTATGAGATGGAAAACGGCGCGTTCGACATGAGCGCGCTCCGCGCCTTCATGCAGGGTCTTGCCGACGCGGGCAGGACCAGAAGCGGCCACCGCACCCCCGCAGTGATCGTCACCCTGCCCATTCAGGGCGACGATCCTGTCAGCATGCGAGCCAATGCCTGGGTCGCACAACAGGCGATGGCGGCGGGCGTGCACGGCATATTGCTCGTCCATGCGCAATCCGTCGAGGCGGTGCGTCTGTTCGTGGAAGCGGTGCGCTATCCTTTCATGGCGGGCGTGGACCCCAAGGCGAGCCATCGCGGCTGGGGCAACGAACTCTATGCTTCAAAAATCTGGGGCCTGTCCCAGACGGACTATCTGCGCAAGGCGGATGTCTGGCCGCTCAATCCCGAAGGCGAGGTGCTGCTGGGCATCAAGATCGAAAGTCCGGAAGGCCTGGCTCATGCCGAGGAACTTACCAAGATTCCGGGAATAGCCTTCGTCGAATGGGGACCGGGCGACCAGACGATGAATTTGGCCGACCACGCCAAGATGTTCCGTCTGCTGGAAAAGCAGCCCGACGGCCTGCCCGGCTATGCCAGAGCGGGCAAGGAACTCGACCCGGAACTGGCGGCGATCGAGCAGCGGGTGCGGGCAGCGGCGAAAGCGGCCAATATCGCCTTCCTCGACATGTGCCTCGACGAATCGGTGATCGACCAGATCAAGAAGGGCACGATGATCTGCGCCAGCGGCAATAATGTCGCAGTGATGGAAAAGGGACGGACTTATACCAAGCGGAAAATGCCCTGGTGAGCGCGGCGCGCCCGTCGGCCGGGCGCATGGAAGGAACGGGATATGGGATTTCAACAGCAATGGCTGCCGGACGACTGGAGTGAAAGCCTGCTCGTCGGGCGAATCCTGACAGCGGAAGGACCGACCCCCGTGCTGGTGCGGGACGGACGCTGCCTTGACCTGACGGCCATCGCTCCCACTATTTCGGACCTGCTGGAACGGCTGGAGCCGGGTGCTCCCATCGAAGGCGGGCGTGATCTGGGTGCGCTGGGCGCAGCGGAACTACTTGCCCCCGTCGACTTGCAATGCATCAAGGCAGCGGGCGTCACCTTCGCCATTTCGGCTATCGAGCGGGTGATCGAGGAACGCGCGGGCGGCGACCATCTGAAGGCCGCCGATATCCGCGAGCGGATTCAGGCACGCATCGGCCGCGACCTGCGCTCCGTGCGTCCCGGATCGCCGGCGGCGGCGGACCTGAAAGCGGTGCTGGTCGGCGAAGGGCTGTGGTCGCAATATCTGGAAGTGGCGATCGGCCCCGACGCGGAAATCTTCACCAAGGCGCCGGTCCTGTCCGCTGTCGGCGCGGGCGCACAGGTGGGCGTGCTGCGCGCCTCGCAATGGAACAATCCCGAACCTGAAATCGTCCTGATCGCGGATTCCCATGGCCGTGTCCGCGGTGCGACACTGGGCAATGACGTCAATCTGCGCGACATAGAGGGGCGCAGCGCACTGCTGCTGGGCAAGGCGAAGGATAATAACGCTTCCTGCGCCATCGGCCCTTTCATCCGCCTGTTCGACGACCGCTTCACCATCGACGATATCCGGCAGGCTGAAGTCAACCTGCTCATCGAAGGGAAAGAGGACGGCTATCGCCTGTCCGGCTCATCCAATATGGCCCTCATCGCGCGAGACCCGCTGGACCTGATGGAACAGGTGATGTGCGCGAGCCACCAATATCCGGATGGCGTCGCGCTGTTCCTGGGCACGATGTTCGCGCCGACCGAGGATCGCGGCGCAACCGGCATGGGCTTCACGCACAAGCATGGCGACATCGTGCGGATATCCACGCCCCGCCTCGGCGCGCTCGTCAACAGCGTGGTTCCCAGCGACGAAGCGCCGCCATGGACTTTCGGCATCCGGGCTCTGATGGCCAATCTGGCCGGGCGCGGCCTCCTGAGCGACAGGGACATAATCGCATGTCATTGAACATCAGTCATTTCATCGGCGGCGAAGCGGTCGGAGGTGATCTCAAGGGGATCAGCATCAACCCATCCGACAGCGAAGAGATCGTCGCCCGCTACCCGCTGGGCGACGAAGGCGATGTGGAGGCCGCCGTGGCCGCCGCGCACGCCGCGCTGCCCGGCTGGGCGAACGCATCACCGGAAGTGCGCGCCGACCTGCTCGACAAGGTGAGCGCGCGCCTGATGGAGCGCGCGGCCGATCTGGGCGCCTTGCTCGCGCGGGAGGAAGGAAAGACGCTGGCCGAAGGCACGGGCGAGGTGATGCGAGCCGCGCGCATATTCCGCTATTTCGGCGGCGAAGCACTACGTCGCCATGGCCGTACGCTGGAATCGACCCGGCCAGGCCTGGATGTCGCCACCTATCGCGAAGCTGTAGGCGTGTTCGGCTTCATCACGCCCTGGAATTTCCCGATCGCCATTCCCGCCTGGAAAATGGCGCCCGCTTTGGCCTTCGGCAACACGGTGGTGCTCAAGCCCGCCAGCCTGACGCCCGCCACGGCGCATGCGCTGGTTTCGATCCTGCACGAATGTGGCGCGCCGGCAGGCGTCGTCAACATGGTGCTGGGCGATGGGCGAATCGGATCGGCCATCGCGGCCCATCCGCAGGTCGACGGCATTTCCTTCACCGGATCGCAGCCCATCGGCCGGCAGGTGGCGGAAATCGCCGTGCGCCGGGGTGCGCGCATTCAGATGGAAATGGGTGGCAAGAATCCGCTGATCGTGCTGGACGACGCCGATCTGGAGCGCGCCGCCACGGTCGCGCTGGACGGCGGTTTCTTCCAGACGGGCCAGCGCTGCACCGCCTCCTCGCGGCTGATCGTGACGGAAGGCATTCATGACAGGCTGATTGCCCTGATGGCGGAACGGGCGGCGGAGCTGGTCGTGGGACATGCGCTTGATCCCCGGACGCAGATCGGCCCGGCATCCAGCGAACGGCAACTGGAGCAGAATCTGGATTATGTGGCACTGGCGCAATCCGAAGGCGGACGGCTGGCCTGCGGCGGACAGCGATTGAAGCTGGAGCGGCCCGGCTTCTACATGGCGCCCGCGCTGATCGCGGACACCGCGCCCGAACAGCGCATCAACCGCGAAGAGGTGTTCGGTCCCGTCATCAGCACGGTACGCGTCAAGGATTATGATGCGGCACTGGACCTCGCCAATCAGGGCGAATTCGGCCTGTCCGCCGGCATCGTCACCACCTCGCTCGACCGCGCTCGACATTTCCGCCGGGCGGTGCGCGCGGGCATGGTGATGGTGAACCTGCCCACTGCCGGGGTCGATTACCATGTGCCCTTCGGCGGCACCCGCGGTTCCAGCTACGGCCCGCGCGAACAGGGCTTTGCCGCCGTGGAATTCTACACACAGGTCAAGACGTCCTATTGGGGCTGAAAACGGGATCGGGAAGGAGGAAACCTTCCGTTTCCCTGGATATATGGAGAGAGAGATGAAGATTCGGTCCCTGCTGGGTCAATGCGCCGGAGCCGCTCTGCTGCTGGGGGCGGCCCATGCCGTACCCGTGCGGGCGGAAACGCTGATTGCGCGGAACTTCACGCTGATCGACGGGCGTGGCGGTCCGGCGGTGCCTGGCTCCTCGCTCGTGCAGACGGACGGACGCATCATCTGGGTGGGGCCGAATGCACAGGCCCCGGCCGTGGCGGACGCCACCGTCGTCGACCTGACCGGCAAGTTCGTGACGCCCGGCTTCATCGACCTGCACGTCCATCTGGGCAACACGCATGACATGGACATGGGCGCGCAGTTCAACACGCGCGCCAATGTCGAACATGACCTGCACACCTATGCGGGCTATGGCTTCACCAGCGTGGCGGTGATGGGGACCGACAAGGACTTCATCTTCGGCCTGCGCAAGGAACAGCGCGCGGGCCGCCCGACCATGGCGCGCCTTTTCACCAGCGGGCAGGGACTGGTATTCAAGAACGGCTATGGTGGCGTTCCGGGCATCACCCATCCGGTCGCGACACCGCAGGAAGCGGCGGCCGAAGTAGACGCGCAGGCCGTGAAGGGCGTCGACTATATCAAGCTGTGGGTAGACGATGAACATCAGCTTCTACCCAAGATGCCGCCGGAAATCAGTCAGGCGATCATCGACGCGGCGCATCGCAATGGGCTCAAGGCCTTTGCCCATATCTTCTATCTGGCCGACGCGCAGCGCCTGGTGGGACAGGGGATCGACGGCTTCGTCCATTCGGTGCGCGACAAGCGGATCGACGACGACCTGGTCCGCGCGATGAAGGAAAAAGGCGTGGCGCAGGTCGGCGCGACGTTGAGCCGCGAAGCCGCCATGTTCGAATATGCCAAGCGCTCGCCTGTGCTGGACGACCCCTTCTTCAAACAGGGCGTGACGCAGAAGACGCTGAATGTGCTGAGCGACCCGCAGCATGAGCATCAGATCGCCAGCGGTCCCTATTTCGCGCAGATGCCTACCTATCTGGCGAACGCCACCGCCAACGTCAAAAAGCTGGCCGATGGAGGTATCGCCATCGGCGTAGGCACAGATGCGGGTCCGGCAGGACGCTTCGCAGGCTATGCGGGCCATTGGGAAATGGAACTGATGGTGAAGGCGGGCCTGTCGACCGCGCAGGTGATCCGCGCGGCCACGGGGGGCGCGGCGGCAGTCATCGGGGCGAAGGACATCGGCACTATCGAACGCGGAAAATGGGCCGACTTCGTGGTATTGAGGGCCAATCCGCTCGACAATATCCTGAACACCCGCCAGATCGACGCCGTCTATATCGCCGGTCGTCATGTGGCGCCTGCGGATCGTCCGTGACGGAAAAGCCGCCCATGACGGAGCAGCAGCACAAGGAACGCCCGACGCGGGTACGGCACAAGGTGCTGTGGCTGACGGTGGCCGCCTATATGATCACCTATATGGATCGCGTGGTCATTTCGACGACAGCGCCCATGATCCAACAGGAATTCCGCTTTTCCCTGGTGACTATGGGGTGGATATTCGCCGCCTTCCAGATCGCCTATGCACTGTTCCAGATTCCCGGCGGCTGGCTGGGCGATCGTTTCGGGCCGCGCCGGGCGCTGACCGGCATCGTGCTCTGGTGGTCGAGTTTCACGGCGCTGACCACGGTGGCCTGGTCGACATCCTCGATGATCATATTCCGCTTTCTGTTCGGCATGGGGGAAGCAGGCGCTTTCCCCATCGCCACGCGGTCCCTGTCGCGCTGGATTCTGCCCGCCGAGCGCGGCTGGGCACAGGGACTGACCCATGCAGGCGCACGGCTTGGCGGAGCGTTGACGCCCGCGCTGGTGGTGTTCATCGCTATGCATTGGGGATGGCGCGCGCCCTTCCTACTGTTCGCGCTGATCGGCATCGTCTGGGCGCTGACATGGTTCCTTTACTATCGCGATACGCCCGCCGACCATCGCGGCGCCAACAGGACCGAGCGGAAACTAATCGAACAGGCGCTGGGCGAGAGCGCCGGTCCTGCACGAGCCAAGGTTCCCTGGCATGCGCTGCTGGGCAATCCGCAGATGTGGACGCTGTCGGCTATGTATTTCTGCTATGCCTACAGCATCGGCATTTTCCTGACCTGGTTCCCCAAATATCTGAACGACGCGCGCGATTTCAGTCTGGTCGCCATGGGCTTGTTCGCCAGCGCACCGCTGATGGCGGGCGTGATCGGCGATATGGCAGGCGGATGGTTTTCCGACCGGCTGCTCGACAAGTCAGGCAATATCCGGTCCGCCCGGCGGGTTGTCGCGGTCGCGGGTTTTCTGCTGGCGGCGGCGGCCATTCCGCTGGCGGTACTGGCGTCCGATCCGCTGGTGAGTGTCGGCTGGTTCTGTCTGGCGGTGTTCGGGCTGGAGTTGACCGTGGGCGTATCCTGGGCGGTGACGCTGGACATCGGAGGCAGCTACGCCGGGTCGGTTTCAGCGGTGATGAACACCTTCGGCAATATCGGCGGCGCGCTGGCGTCCGTCGCGACGGGATATCTGGTGGCGCATAGCGGCTGGACGCCCGCCTTCATGGTGCTGGCGATATTGTCGCTGGTCGCGGCGCTACTGTTCCTGAAGATCGACGCTTCGCGGAAACTCTATCAGACGTGAGGAAAAACAGGCGGCGGCGCTCTGCTTTCAATCAACGGCGATCAGCACCAACAGTCCAACGGGGCCATGCGCGCCCAGATACATGGTCTGCTCGATATCGCCGGAGCGCGACGGGCCAGTCACCATATTGACCATCCGGGGCATGACTCCCTTGCCATAACGCCGCCGCACGTAGTCGAGGGCGCTTTCCACGTCCCCGACGATATCTCCGGCCCGCACTATCGCAATATGTAAAGCGGGCAGGAAGTTGAGTAGCGTCGGATTGTCCGGCCCACTTTCCAGCATCAACGTGCCCGTTTCGGCAATGCCTGCCTCCGCATAGCTGATCGTCACGGCATCTTGTGGCGAAGCCACTCCCGCGCGGACATCGAGCACCGAGCGTTCCCAAGGAATGCGGGCAAGGCGCGGGTCCAGCCCGGACGTGAGCGCGGCGGGCAGGTTGCGCGCGGCCAGATGGCGGGCGATCGCCGCCGGAATATCGGCGGTGGCGACCATCTCGACATCGGCCAGCGCAGCGCGCGCCTTGTCGGCAAAGAGGGCGATCCGTTCGTCTTGCGGCACTTGCCCTCGCGCGGGAACGACACCGCGCGGCGCGCGGGCCAGCCTGTCGGCTACGGCGGCCCGGCGCGCCACGTCCGCGCCGCTGACGCCCAGCGAACGCCGGATGCGTCCCAGCATGGCCTCGCGCGCGCTCATGCGCTGCCTCCGCGCGCCCAGCGCGACTGGAAGCTCTCTCCTTCCGGCGCGGCGAGATCGCGCCAATCGCACCATCCGCTCGCGCCCGGCAGGCGGCTGAATCGCCCTTTCCGGCCGATCAGTCCGCCCATCCGCGCTGCCACGCCCATCACCAGTTGATAAAGGCGCGGCCGCCGCGCCAGAGCTGCCCAGAGGCGCAGGGCCCAACGCTGTCGCGCCGGGGAAAGATGGCGGCTGAACTCTTCCTCACGCCAGTGGCGCATCAGGCGCGGCAGGGGGATTTGCATCGGGCACACGCTTTCGCAGCGACCGCAGAAGGTGGAGGCGTTGGGCAGGTCGCGCGATCCTTCCAGCCCATGCACGATCGGCGCCATGACCGCGCCGATGGGTCCGGGATAGACGGAGGCATAAGCATGGCCACCCACAGCCTGATAGACCGGGCAATGGTTCATGCATGCGCCGCAGCGGATGCAACGCAGCGCTTCCTGAAAATCGGTGCCCAACATCGCACTGCGTCCGTTGTCGAGCAGGATGACATGGTATTCTTCCGGTCCGTCGGGGTCTTCCGCGCGGCGGGGGCCGGTAGAGATGCTGGTGTAGACCGTCATCTCCTGCCCGTTGGCGGAGCGGGGCAGCAGCCGGACAAGCTGCATCGCGTCATTCAGCGTGGGAACGATCTTTTCGAAGGAGGCGACGACGATATGGACGCGCGGCAGCGTCTGGGTCAGGTCGCCATTGCCTTCATTGGTGACGATGATCGAGCTGCCGGTCTCCGCGACCAGGAAATTGGCGCCGGTGATGCCGACATCGGCCGTCAGGAATTTCTCCCGCAGGACGCCCCGAGCCTCGGAGAGCAGCGAGCGCGGTTCGCTGAGGTCGCGGTCAGGAGAGAGGTGGCGGTGCGCCTCACGGAAATCCTCTGCGATCTGTTCCTTGCTGACATGGATGGCGGGCGCGACGATGTGCGAGGGCGTTTCATCCCGAAGCTGGATGATATATTCGCCCAGATCCGTTTCGACTGTTTCGATGCCCTGTTCCTGAAGAAAGGCGTTGAGGCCGATCTCTTCGGAAATCATGGACTTGCCCTTGGTGACTGCGCGCGCGCCTACGCGGCGGCATATGTCGAGCACGAGGGCGCGCGCGTCCGCCGCATCGCCCGCGAAATGGACATGGCCGCCCGCTTCCGTGACCTTGCGCTCATAGGATTCGATATAGAGATCGATATGGGCGAGCGCATGATCCTTCATGGTTCGCGCCTCGTCGCGAATAGCTTCGAATTCCGGCAGTTGCTCGACCGCCGCCTCGCGCAGGGCAATGAAATGAGTCTGGAACTTGCCGAGCGCGCGCTGCAACGTCTGGTTGGCCAGCGCTTCGTGGACGCGCTCGCCGAAAGGCGGGGCGGCCGCGCCGTGGGCAGCGCTCATGTCTTGGCCTCGCCGATTGCCGGGCGTTCGGTCATTCCGGCCAGCAGTTCGGCGATATGGCGGGCCTGAACCCGCGCACCCATGCGCGACAGCTTGCCTGCTATGTTGAGCAGGCACCCCAGATCGCCCGCCACCACCATGTCGGCCCCGGTGGCGAGGATGGCTTCCGCTTTGCGCGAAACCATCTCGTTGGAAATCTCGCCATATTTGACGCAGAACAGGCCGCCGAAACCGCAACAGATACGCGTGTCCTCCAACTCCACCCGCTCCAATCCCGCTATGCGGTCCAGCGCCGCGCGCGGTTGCGCCGCGATGCCCAATTCGCGCAAGGAGGAGCAGCTATCATGATAGGTGATGCGGGCGTCCAGCGGCGGCGGCGAGGGATGGTAATCGAGAATGTCGGTGAGGAACATGGTGAGTTCGAATGTCCGCTCCGCCAGCGCCTGCGCCCGGCCGAACCATTCACTGCCCGGATCGAACAGTTCTGCGTAATGCAGTTTCACCATGCCCCCGCACGAGCCTGAAGGCACGACGACATAGTCATAGCCTTCCAGAGCGGCGATCATGTTTTGGGCGAGCGCGCGGGCGTCTTCCCTGTCACCTGCGTTGAAAGCGGGTTGTCCGCAGCAGCTTTGCGACGGCACGTCCACGGTGCAGCCCGCATCCTCCAACAGTTGAACCGCCGCTTCGCCGACGCTGGGACGGAGGAGGTCGACCAGGCATGTGACGAGCAGACCGACATGGGGGCGGGCCGGGATCATGTTCAGCGGCCCGTCCATTGCGGTTTCGTCTTGGCAAGGAAGGATGCCACGCCATGACGGAAATCCTCGCTACCGTAGGCCAGGGCAATGAGGTCGTCCATGTCCGGCAGATTGGCGTAAGTCAGCCGCCGCAGCGCTTCCTTCGTGACATGCAGGCTGAGCGGCGCATTCTGTTTCAGCCGGTCGCACAAGGCTGCGGCCGTCGCGTCCAGCGCATCGGGTTCCACTACGGCCTCCAGCAGGCCGTGGGGCTGTAATTCTTCCGCCGTCATGATCTCGGCAAGCAACAGCATGCGCTTGGTCAGCGCCGGACCGAGATGTGACAGGATGCGCGCATAGTTCCGCATGCAAAGGCTGTTGCCAAGCGTCCGCGCAATCGGGGAACCGAAGCGCGCGCCCGCCGCCGCGATGCGGAAGTCGCAGGAGAGCGCGATCGCAAGCCCGCCCCCGACCGCCCAGCCGCGGATCAACGCAACCGTGGGCTGAGGCAGGTTTTCCAGCGCTTCAATGCAAGCGCCCACCCGTTTCTCATAGGCGACTCCGTCCATACCATCGCGGAAAGACAGAAAGCCGTGAATATCATTGCCTGCCGCGAAGGCCTTTTCGCCCGCACCGCCGATCGTCACGACACGCACGGAGCGGTCCGCCGCTATGGCAGTGCAATGATCAGCCAGTTCCTGCCACATATCATCGTCGAAGGCATTGTAGGCGGCCGCATTGTCGATCAGCAGATGGCCGACCCCATCGCGCTGCGTGTAGCGGACACAGCCCTTGCTCATGCCCCTTTGCTCGCTCTGCGCTCCGCCAGTTCGCCACGGATTTCATCGGAATGCTGGCCCAGAAGCGGCGGCGGATAGCGCAGTTGCTGTGGTGTTTCGGACAACTTGACCGGGAAACCCAATGCCTTGAATTTACCTTCGACCGGATGGTCGATCTGCTGCACCATCTCCCGAGCCTTCACATGGTCGCTGGTGGTGGACTGGCTATAGTCGAGGATCGGGGCGGCAGGCACCCCGGCATCGAGCAATTGTTCGACCCATTGGTCGACCGTGCGTGTCAGAAACGTGGGCGCGAGTGTTTCGATCAGCAGACGCGCATTGGCGACGCGCATGCTGTTGGTCGCGAAGCGGGGATCGTTGGCCAACTCCTCGCGTCCCATCACGTTGATCAGTGCGGCCCACAGTTTTTCATTCGCGGCGGCGAAGACGAAATGCCCGTCGGCCGCGCGCACCGCTTGATAAGGCGCGGACATGCGGTTGGCGCTGCCCAGCGGCCGGGGCGATGCGTCGGTCGCCCAGAGTTCGGCGGTTTCCCAGATGGAAAGGCCCATCGCCGCTTCCAGCAGCGACGCGTCGATGAACTGGCCCCTGCCCGTCTTCTGACGGCTGATATAGGCGCACAATATGCCATAGGTCGCGAACAGCGCGGCGCCCAGATCGCCGACAGGCGTACTGTTCTTCACCGGCTCCGCATCTGGCAGGCCGGTCGCGCTCATGATGCCCGACATCGCCTGGGCGATGAGGTCGTAACCCGGACGCTGCGCCCAGGGACCGGTTTGGCCAAAGCCGGAAATACTGGCGTAGATGAGCGCAGGATTGACCTTGCGCAGGGTTTCATAATCCATGCCCAGACGCCTGGCTACGCCGGGGCGGCCATTTTCCACCACCACGTCGGCGGTTTCCACCAATTCGTAAAATAACGCGCGGTCGGCCTCGTCCTTGAGGTCGAGCGCGATGCTCCGCTTGTTTCGGTTGAGCGCGAGGAAGCCGGGGCTGTCGTCGCCCTTCAGACGAAAACCCATGGAACGACGGGAGGAATCGCCAACTTTAGGCGGTTCCACCTTAATGACATCGGCCCCCATATCACCCAGCAACATGCAGCAGAAGGGACCGGCCATCACTTGTGAAACGTCAAGAACACGGATCCCTGCAAGCGGAAGCATCTACATTATTCTCCATATAATTATGCCAGTAAATTGGCGCATAAGTGAGGCGGGGAAGCGAATCAGTTCAGGTTGACTCTTGTCGTGATAGCGACATTGAAACTGCTTATGCGCCATTTTCCGTCGATCTTCTTATAGCGGTTTTCTAATTTCTCGAAGTTAAGGCGGTCATTACCGCCATCCGTCTTGGAATAGACGATGATCTGCCACAGGCCTTTCGCCTGATCGGGGGCTGTCAATTCGATTTCCGGCATAGTGACGATGTGAACCGACTCCGGATTGTCGGAAAGAACCCGCGCCATGGCGGCAAGCACCCGTTCGCGGCCCACAAGGTTGAAACCCTTGGGCTTGTCCACCTCTCCCGCATGGGCGCCGTCATCAACAACCGTGGCATTGCCGATCATATGGATGTCGACATCCTCGGTCAGCATTGCCGCAAGCCCTTGCCAGTCGCGACGGTCGAGAAGGCGCTCGAACCGATAACTGAGTTCGCGCAGTTCATCTTTATCCCTCAATTGTCGGACTTCCTCCGCCAGACTGGCTTGGGACACCCTGACAGGCTTTGCCGCCTGCACGGCCGGCGCTCCCATCAGCAGGACGACGGCGGCCGTCATCGCTGCAGCACTCTTGCGACGCATCGCTCAAAACTCCTTTGAGAGAGACAGGCCTGTCGTGCGGGGGCGGATGAAGTTGATAGTGAACGGCGCGGCCGGTCCAGCGGCGTTCGCGCCGGTCCTCGCCGTACCGCCGACAATACCGCGGCTATTGCCGACATTGCTCATATAGGCATTCAGAACCCATCCGTCCCAACGGACACCGGCACGCAGATCTCCGGTCGTATAGGCCGGATAACGCAGCCGCACGGCAATCGGACCCGACGCGAAATCGCCGTAGCGCGCGCCCACGCGGGCAAGGGTGCCGCCGACGAAGGCCGTGAGGGATTCCGAAAGCGGAATGTCCTGATCTATCGAGAAGCTACCCGCGAACTTGCTGTTGAAAGGCAGCGGATCGCCCTCAAAGGCCCGCAGCCCGCTGGCCGGACCATCCGTCCGCAATCTGGCCTTGGTGAACGCCGCATTCGCACCGATAGTCAGCCCTGCGGCCGGAGAGCCATTTACCGACAGTTCCAGACCCTGGCTCCGGGCTTTGCCGCCGTTCAGGAAGTAAGCGAAATTCGTCGCCGGATCACGCGCGGTAAGCTGCATGTCGTTCCAGTCCATGCGGAACGCCGCGATGTCGAACTTCAGGCTCCTGATGAACAAATCGCCCTTCACGCCAATTTCATAGTTGGTGACCTTGTCCGACTTGTATGTCTGCGGAATGTCTCCGCTGACCCCGGCATTCGGTCCGCCCAGACGAAAGCCGGTCGCGACACGGGCATAGATCATGTGATCGGGCGTGATCTTGAACCGAGGGCTGACCTCATAGGTGAAGGCATGGTCTTTGGAATGAACGATGTAGACCGCCGCCGGGGTCAGCGCACCGGCTTGTTCCTGCCTGAAATCCTGCTTGTTCCACGCATAGCGTCCACCGAACTGGATATCGAAAGAGGGTGCGAGGCGGATAGTCGCATCGCCGAAGACGGCATATTCCTTGACCGAACTGGGCAGGTTGAGGGTAATGAGACCGCTGCCCACAGCGCCGTTGCCGGGATCGGCTGCATACCACCCCTGTCCGCCCGTCGTCTTCTCGTCATTGTAGAAGGCGCCGACGACCCAATTCAGCGCCCGGTCGCCATTCGAACTGAGCCGGATCTCCTGCGTGTATTTGCTGGTGCGGAAATGGATGCGCGTAATCGCGCCGCTGACGCCGTCGACGGCATCGGCGGCGGCGCCATATTGGGGCGTCACGTCCAACTGCGTGCGATAGCGGGTGATCCCGTAGCCGGAGATCGAAGAGAGCGTCATATCGCCCAGATCATAGGCCAGCGAGGCGGAATAGAGCTGGGCGCTGATGCGGTAAGTGCCTGTGTCGACGATCCGGTTCTGCATCAGATCGCCATAGGTGGGAACGAACCGATAGTTGGCGTCGACGCCGGAATCACCCTCACCGTGGATATGCTGGTACAGCGCACCCAGCTTGATCGTGAGGTTTTCGACCGGGCGCCACAGGAAAGACAGGCGGCTGCCCGCGACATTGACCCGATTGATGTTGTCCTGCCCGGTCCTGAGATTATCGACATAACCCGCGTCGCGTCGCGTGAAACCACTGATGCGAAGCGCTGCCTGATCTGAAACGGGCAGATTGACAGCGCCGCGCAAATCGAACCCGACCGCTCCGTCGTCGACAGTATTGACGCCCCCCTGGATGCGCCCGCTGATCGCATCGGTCGAAGGATCGCGCGTCACATATTTGAGGAGGCCGCCGACACTGGCTGCGCCATAGAGCGTCCCCTGCGGCCCACGCAGTACCTCGACCCGCGAAAGGTCGGAGGGATCGATGTCGGGGACGAGGCGGGAGCCGTAACTGGTGAAGGTACTGGCGCCCACCGGAATATCGTCGATGACAATGCCAACCGCCGGATTGGTGAGAGATCCGGTCGTCAGACCGCGAATGGCGACCGTTGTTTGACCATTGCCGGCCGAAAGCAGGTTGAGGCCGGGCACCGTCGAAAAATAATCCTGCAGGCGGGTCTGGCCCCGCGCGAGCAGATCGCTCGCGCGCACGGCGGACACAGAGGCAGGAACGTCCTGAAGTCTTTGCTCGCGCTTCTGCGCGGTGACGACGATGTCGGCGGAAGAAATGTCATTCGGCACCGTGGATTGCGCGAATGCGGGGCTATACGCAAAAAGGGCCGCGCTCGCCAGAACGAGCCGAGAAGGGCCTTTCCATCCTTTGTCCTTGATCGTCATATCCTGTGTCCCACAGCCTTCATGTTGCCTGTGGAGAAATGGCCTTTATGGCTCCTCTCCGTAGCACATATTGCATACATTAAATTATATTGCATGCAATATCTATCGAGACTCATGATCCAGAAAATGCGACGAACGCAGGCAAAAAGAATGCAATTTTTATTTTTGCATACAAGTTATTGACTTGGGAGAAACGCAAAGGCTAGCATCCACGCTTGCAATAATGCCAGGGCGTAGAAGATGAATGTGGGGAGCGTTGCATGAATGAGATAGGCCGGAGAACCCTGCTTGGATCGGCCTCCATGCTGCTCCTGCTCGCACCTGGCAGAAGAAGCTGGGCCGCTGCGATGGCGAAACCGACATCGGTCGCACCGCGTAACACCGACTGGCTGCATTACGCTCATGATCTTGCCGCTACGCGTTATGCACCGTTGGATCAGATCCATGCCGGCAATTTCAATCAGTTGGAAGTCGCATGGCAGTTCAATACCAATGCTTTCGGCCCGCAACTGGAC
>JASGDV010000191.1:0-5892 GCA_049841255.1 Sphingobium sp. | reverse complement strand
TTCAACCGCCTCAAACACTTCCGTCGCTTCGCCACGCGTTACGAACGCCGCACAGTCCACTTCATCGGCTTCGTATGCCTCGCCGCCACCATGCTCTGGCTACGCTGAATGTCGATCCGTCCTAGTCGTGTCGATAGCGAAGATTGCGCACGTCGGTAGGCGGATCAAGGAAGTCGTCACGGTCGAAGGCCACGACGGCAAAAACTACGTTACCAAACCACTTGGAGAAACCTGATTATGACCGTCGCCCTTGCCTCGGCTTTCCAGCCCGGCTCCCGTTTGCGCGCCGTGTTGTCCAGCCCGTATTTCTGGATGGCTCTCGCTGTTGTCGTACTACTCCTTTGTTCCATTGACGCGGCCTACGCGAAAACGGAAGAAGCTGGCGTGGATCTGCCGTGGGAAGACCCGCTAGAGAAAATCCGATCATCAATCAGCGGCCCGGTCGCCTTCGCCATCGCCTTGCTCGGCATCATCGCTTGCGGCGCAACCCTGATTTGGGGCGGTGAAGTCTCCGAGTTCACGCGCCGGATCATCTACGTGGTGCTGGTGGTCTGCATCATCGTTTTCGCAAACACCTTCCTGACCAGCACGATTGGTGCAACCGTGCCAGCCGACGCGCACGTAACCGCCGCCGATCTGGCCGCCTATGCGCAAGCAAAGACGGCCCACGCGGGAAGCCTCGTCGGGGCGGGGGTGCAGTAATGAACGAGTCGGAATCGCGCCGCATGACGCCATTCCACCGGGCATTGCATCGCCCGCAGCAGGTCATGGGCGGAGAGCGTGAATTGATGCTCTTTTCCATGCTTGTTGCGGGCGGCTTGATCGTGTCGGCCATGAATCTGGTCGCCACGGTCGTGGGCTTGGTGAACCGGCTTTTCAGGATGCACAAGTCAAGGAACGGGTTGCCCGTGGGTTCGTGGAGTGCCACTGCTTCCGCGATGATTTCATCGGAGATGCCTTGTTTCGCCGGGACATTGCAGATAGTCTAAAGGCGATCAATCCGCCAGCTCAATCTTCGCCGTGCTGCATGATCGTGATGACAGGTTCGGCGGTGTCGCCGGGGCCAATGTGCATCCAAAGCTCTGCTTTGATCGTCTCGCCGCCTACGAACGTCGGGCAGTAATAAGAGAAGCTGTGTCGCTGGCGCGAACTGCCGCCCTGTAAGCCTCATGCAACAGCTTCCAAAAGCGAGAGTGAAGGTGTACGCCAACATGCCTTCCGGTCGCCTGTGGTAAGCACATGAATTACTACACCCAGCAAGCCTATATGGGATTTGCAATCCTCGCCGTCATTGCGGCGGGGTTCTTGCTCGCGGCAACCGTTGCATGGTATTTCCAACGGAAGCGGGATCGGTCGGCGAAACACCGATAGTGCAGTTCACCGGCCCACGTCGCGGCCGTCCGAATTAAAGCCCGCAACCGTTCGCGCCACGCACGCAACGCGCTCGTTCAGATGCGCCCGCGCCAGTTCCAACCACGGTTCCAGTCCGGCATCGGTCGGCTCAATGGTGTACGTGTCGCCGCTTTCCGTGGAGATGGTAAAGCCCTCGGCCATCGCCTTGATGACTCGGTATTGCGACCCCAAGAATGCGAACGTTTCCACCTGATCGGAAATCAGCTTGTCCCGGTTGTCGTACTTCACAACGCCGCTGGCTTGGCCGTCTGTCGCAGGAAACACGGTAAGGCCCGGCTGGTTTTTATCGGTCATGAATTGGCCCTCGCTCCGGGGCGCGTTGCTTGGCCGTCCGACGACTTGCGGGCGTCGATCCATGCTTCGACTTCGGCTAAGTCCCACGCGACATTGCGCGCGGTCAGCACGATGCGGCGCGGGAACTCGCCGCGCCGCTCCATGTTGAAGATCGTGCGTTCGGCCAGCGGGATCATCGCATGTAACGCCTTGCGGTTGATGAGCCGACGAAAGGTTGGGCTTGTTCGAGCATCGAGCATCTCGGGTCTTTCAGTTTCTACGGGAGGGTTGTGCATCTAACCTTCCTCCCACGGGTTGATGATGTTCAGTCCGTAGGTCATTCAAGTCCGGTCGTCGTGTGACGCGGCTTGTGCATCATCACGCCGCTTCCAGCACGCGCATTTCCACATGCAGGCCCGCCGCGACCGCCATGTTCACCAAGGTATCCAAGCCAAACAGGTTGATCTTGCCGCGCAGCAGATCGGAGACGCGCGGTTGCGTGACACCGAACAGCTTGGCCGCCTGGCTCTGGCTAAGGCCAGCGCGGGCAACATGCTGTTTGAGCGCGATCATCAGCGCGGATCGCAGCTTCATGTTTTCCGCTTCGGCGGGCGTGTTCTCGATAGCATCCCAGATGCTTGCAAAGGTCTGTTCTTCGCTCATGGCTTCAACTCCTTCACCAAATCCCGGTAGCGTTTTTCCGCCAAGTCCAAATCGGTTTTACTGGTCGCCTGCGTCTTCTTTTGGAAGCAGTGCAGAACGTAAATCGCATCGGCGAACTTGGCGATGTAGATCACCCGGAATGCGCCGGCTTCGTCCCGAATCCTGATTTCCCGCACGCCCTGTCCAACCGTTGTCATGGGCTTCCAGTCGTCGGGGTCTAATCCCCGCTGCACTTGGTCAAGCTGGTGGCCCACTTCCTTGCGGGCCGACACTGGAAAGGCCCGCAGGTCTTCCAACGCGGTGCCCCGGAATTTTGCGGGCTTAGGGGTGGGGTTCTCGACCATATCCAACCATACAAAATTTTATATAGAAATGCAACCCCGGGTGCCAGCCGGCGAAACCCCGATAGTTCCGATCGTCCAGTTTGAATTGCGCAACTCAATGAAACCACTGATCGACACAGAACGCGCCACAAGGCCCGTCTGAGGCCTACCCGCTACCTAACCATATCCGATGACTTGAAAGCCCCGCCACGGGCCGCCTGTGCAGCCTGCGCGTCGTCTCTCCTTCGCTTCGCCCCCGGTTTCCCTTTTGGTGCCTTTTTCAAACACCGGCCTGCGAGCCGCCGCCGCTGGATGGGCCTGTGTGCTGTCCGGTCGCTTGCGTCGGCTTTGCCAGCGCTCATCGTGGCGACCGCCGTAGGCGGGCGACATTGCTGCGCGGCATGGATGCCGCGCAAAGGCCAGCCCGCGCAGCGGGACGGGGCGAAGCCACGGATGGCGAAGGGTAGGTGCTTTTTTGGGCGGCCGAGTTTTCCACAAGGCAGCGCGTTAAAAGCTTATTGTTAAAGGGTTAAAGACGCGCGCGCGCGCCGCGCGCGTTGTTACAGTTTCTGGAAGCCTTGCGCCGCAAGGGTTTCCAGCCAATTCGGTTCGCGAAACCACGATAGTTGGTCAGCCGATGCCGGTTTTCTTGGCTTCGCCCAACCGCTCGCGGGCTTCGGCGAGGGTGATGCCGCCGGAGCCGTAGCGCCCGAAGGTGATCGTCTCCTGTCGGCCGTTGAGCGCGTAGTTGTAGCGGAAGGAAACCGCCCCACCGGGGGTGACGGCCACATAGAGATCGTCGCGGTCGTTGATTTTGTAGAGTTTGGCCTGCGGCTTGATGTTCCGCAGCTTGGTATCCGTGAGCATTCGGCCTTTCCTAGCCCGAAATACCATGCTGGAAAAGCGCCTGTTTTTCTGGATTAACCTAATGGAATCATGAGGTTTTTCCAATTACGATACCATGATCGTCATGAAAAAGGCGTCAAGGTATCGAGCGCCACGCATGGTATCTGCGTTGTCGATACCACGATCTATGCCATGGAAAATACGCGCTTGTCCACGCTCCGCACCGCCAGCATCCGCCGGACAGGAAGGCCGGATTAGAAGCTTTCATGTTGTAATCATTATACTTTTTTCCGGATGCCGCTTGCCGTCGCCTGACGCGGGTTCACTCCCACTCGATGGTGCCGGGCGGCTTGGACGTATAGTCATAGACGACCCGGTTGATGCCCTTCACCTCATTGATGATCCGCGTCGCCACGCGGCTGAGGAACGCGGCGTCGAAGGGATAGATGTCCGCCGTCATGCCGTCGGTCGATGTCACGGCCCGCAGCGCGCAGACGCTGTCATAGGTGCGATGGTCGCCCATCACGCCCACCGTCCGCACCGGCAGCAGCACCGCGAAAGCCTGCCAGATCGCGTCATAGAGGCCCGCATTGCGGATTTCCTCCAGATAGATGGCGTCCGCCTTGCGAAGGATGTCGCAGCGTTCCTTGCTGACTTCGCCGGGAATACGGATGGCGAGGCCGGGGCCGGGGAAGGGGTGGCGGCCCACGAAAATCTCCGGCAGGCCCAGTTCCCGGCCCAGCGCGCGCACTTCGTCCTTGAACAGTTCGCGCAGCGGCTCGACCAGCTTCATGTTCATGCGTTCGGGCAGGCCGCCGACATTGTGGTGGCTCTTGATCGTGACCGAAGGCCCGCCGGTGAAGCTGACGCTCTCGATCACGTCGGGATAGAGCGTCCCCTGCGCCAGAAAATCCGCTCCGCCGATGGCCTTCGCCTCTTCCTCGAACACCGCGATGAACTCGCCGCCGATGAACTTGCGCTTCTTTTCTGGGTCGGTCAGGCCCGCGAGGCCGCCCAGGAAACGCTCCTCTGCGTTCACATGCACCAGCTTGATGCCATAATGTTCGCGGAACAGGCTGACGACCTGCTCCGCCTCGCCCAGCCGCATCAGCCCATGGTCGACGAACACGCAGGTCAGTTGGTCCCCGATCGCCTCATGGATCAGCACGGCCGCGACCGCGCTGTCGACACCGCCCGACAGCCCGCAGATGACGCGGCCTTCGCCCACCTGCGCGCGGATGTCCGCGATCTTGGTCGCGCGGAACTCGGCCATGGTCCAGTCGCCCGCAAGGCCGCAGACATGGCGCACGAAATTGGCGAGCAGCTTCGCGCCGTCGGGCGTGTGCACGACCTCCGGGTGGAACTGCGTCGCGTAGAAACGCTTCTCCTCGTTCGCGGTGATGGCATAGGGCGCGCCTTCGCTGACCGCCACGACCTCGAAACCGGGCGCAAGCTGGGTCACTTTGTCGCCATGGCTCATCCACACCTGATGCCGTTCGCCCTCGCTCCACAGGCCGTCGAACAGCGCACAGCCCTTCTTCACCTCGATGAAGGCGCGGCCGAACTCGCCGCTCTCGCCGCCTTCGACGGTGCCGCCCATCTGATGCATCATCGTCTGCTGCCCGTAGCAGATGCCCAGGATCGGGATGCCTGCGTCGAAGAAATGCTGCGGCGCGCGCGGGCTATCCTCCCACATCACCGAGGATGGCCCGCCCGACAGGATGATGCCCTTGGGTTTCAGCCGCTCGAACGCCTCTGCGGCGCCGTTGAAGGGGGCGATCTCCGAATAGACGCCCGCCTCGCGCACCCGCCGCGCGATGAGCTGCGTCACCTGGCTGCCGAAGTCCACGATAAGGATGGAATCCTGAAGGGGCAGCGTCATCGAATCGCCTTTGCGTGACCGGAGAAATGGGATGCCGCGCGGTTAGTGCGCTATGCCGCCCTTGTCCAGCAAAGGCGCGTCGGCGTTGCGTCCTGCCAGCCATCCCATCGCCGCCGCGCCGCCCAGCACCGCCGCCCCGATCACGAAGGCGCTGCCGATGAAGGGCAAAGCGGGCTGCGGCCCGATGGACACCGAATAGATCCAGCCGAAGAACAGCGGCGAGGCGATGCCCGCGATGGCCCCGACGCTGTTGTTCGCGCCCTGCAACTGCCCCTGCTCATTCTCCGACACGCGCTGCGTCATCAGCGACTGGATGGTCGGCATGGCGAGGCCCCAGAGCGCATTGGGGAACATGGCGGCGACGAACAGCCAGCCGGTGGGCGCAAGGCCCATGGCGGCGATGCCGACCGCGCCGAAGCCGAGGCCCACGACATCGTCGTTCGGTCGCCCAGTCGCTTCACCACCGGACCGACCAGCAGGCCCTGCACTGCC
>JASGDV010000190.1:0-6905 GCA_049841255.1 Sphingobium sp. | reverse complement strand
CTTGATCAGATGCAGGAAGATGTCGGCCAGCAGATGAAAATAACCCGCCACATCCTTCGCCAGCGCCTTGTCGCCCCCCACCCACAGATTGGCGAGAAACCCCGTCACGATGCCCAGCACCATGCCAAGCAAAATGAAGGCCGTCAGTCTGTTGCGCATGCTTGTCCTCTATCTGCGCGGATGGGCAGGCCGTCCGCTGTCTTGCGAGGCAAGGACACCTAACAGGCGCGGCGCGTGCCCGCAATTGCGCGGCGATTTGCACCAGCGACCGGGCGAGCGCCTTGACCGGCGAAGCGAAACAGCCGATGCCCGCTCCATCAAGGCGGGTGGCCGTCCCGGCCGCGCCGTTCAAGACGTGTCGGAGTCTGAACCCCATGCCCTTTTCGAAAATATTGCCCTTGTTGCTGGCCGCCGCGCCGCTGGCCATCGCCTTCCCCGCTCTCGCGCAGGGCCAGCCCGCGCCCGCTGGCCCAGCCGCCAACGTGACGACGCAATTGCCGCGCGGCGCCGCGCCCGGCCATTATGCGATCACCGTCACGCCGGATGCGAAGAATCTCACATTCACCGGCAAGGCGCGGATCGACGTCACCGTGTCGCAGGCCATGCCCGCGCTGGTGTTGAACGCGGCGGACCTGAATTTCGGCGCGGTCACCCTGACCCCGGCCAGGGGCAAGGCGGTAAAGGGAACCGCGAAGGTGGACGCCGCCGCGCAGACGGTGACGCTGGATTTCGGCAAGCCCGTCGCGCCGGGCAGCTATACGCTCGACATCGCCTATGACGGCGTGATCGCCACGCAGGCGAACGGGCTTTTCGCGCTCGACTATACGGACAATGCGGGACAGGCGAAGCGCGCGCTCTTCACCCAGTTCGAAGCGCCCGACGCCCGCCGTTTCGTGCCGAGCTGGGACGAGCCGAGCTACAAGGCGACCTTCGACCTGACGGCCATCGTCCCCACGGGCGAAATGGCGGTCGGCAACATGCCGGTGAAGGATAGCAAGGATCTGGGCAACGGCAAGACGCAGGTCACATTCGGCACCACGCCCAAAATGTCCTCCTATCTGCTGTTCTTCGGCCTTGGCGAACTGGACCGCGCCACCAAGATGGCCGGAGCCACCGAGGTCGGCGTCATCACCGGCAAGGGCAATACGGGGAAAGCGCAACTGGCGCTGGACGCCTCCGCCGCGATCCTGCCCTGGTATAACGACTATTTCGGTGTGCCCTATCCGCTGCCCAAGCTCGACAATGTCGCCGGGCCGGGCCAGAGCCAGTTCTTCTCCGCCATGGAGAATTGGGGCGCGATCTTCACCTTCGAACGCGCTCTGCTGGTCGATCCGCGCTTCACCACCGAAGCGCAGAAGCGCCGCATCTACGAAACCGTCGCGCATGAAATGGCGCATCAATGGTTCGGCGATCTGGTGACGATGGCCTGGTGGGACGACCTCTGGTTGAACGAGGGCTTCGCGAGCTGGATGGCGACCAAGGTCACCGACAAGCTGCAACCCGAATGGGAAATGCTGCTCAATCGCGTCGACGGGCGGGAGCGGGCGATGGGCCTCGACGCGCTGGCGACCACGCATCCGGTGGTGCAGAAGATCGCGACGGTCGAGCAGGTCAATCAGGCATTCGACGCCATCACCTATGAAAAGGGCGAGGCGGTCATCACCATGCTCGAAGGCTATGCCGGAGAGGATGTGTGGCGCGAAGGCATCCGCGCCTATATGAAGGCCCACGCCTATGGCAACACCGTGACCGACGATCTGTGGAAGGCAGTGGAAGGCGCGGGGGCCAAGGGCCTTGTCTCCATCGCGCACGACTTCACCAGCCAGCCGGGCATCCCCCTCGTCACCGTGGACAGCGCGCAATGCAAGGGCGGCAATACCGTCCTGTCGCTGACCCAAAGCGAGTTCAGCCGCGACCGGAAGGACAAGACGCCGCTCCGCTGGAACGTCCCCGTCATGGCCCAGACGCTGGGCGGCGCGGCGCAGCGCATGATCCTCAGCGGCAAGGGGGAGATCACGCTGCCGGGCTGCGGCGCCTATGTCGTCAATGCGGGGCAGTCGGGCTATTACCGCTCCCTCACCCCGGCCGCCAATGTGAAGGCGCTGGCGAAGGATTTCACGAAGCTCGCCAGCATCGATCAGGTCGGCCTGCTGGCGGACAACTGGCAGCTCGGCCTGGGCGGCTATCAGCCGATAGGGCTGGCGCTGGACCTTGTGGACGCGGTGCCCGCCACCGCCAGCCCCGCCGTGCTGGCGCAAGTGCCCGATTATTTGCAGGGTGCTTATGACATGCTGGAGGGCGATGCCGCGGGGCAGGCCAAAATCGCGGCCTATGCCTCGAAGAAGCTGACGCCCGCCCTTGCCGCCATCGGCTATGACGCGAAGCCGGGCGAGGGGCCGCAGGTGCCGGTGCTCCGTTCCAGCCTCGTGTCGACGCTGGGCGCGCTGGGCGACAAGGCGGTGGTGGCGGAGGCCAATCGCCGCTTCGCCGCGCTGGAATCGGACCCGGCGGCGCTGGACGGGCCGCTCCGCAATGTCTGGCTGGGCATCATCGCCAAGAACGCCGATCAGGCACGGTGGGACCGTCTGCGCGCCATGGCGAACGGGGCGAAGACCGACCTCGACAAGAGCCAGCTTTTCGCGCTGCTCGGCGGCGCGAAGGACCAGAAGCTGGCGGGGCAGGCGCTCGACCTCGCCCTGACGGATGAGCCGGGCAAGACCACCAGCGCCGCGATCATCGCGCAGGTGGGCGCCGAGCATCCGATGCTGGCGGTCGATTATGTGCTGGCCCATCGCCAGCAATATGAGGCGCTGATCGACGTGTCCGCCCGCTCGCAGGCTTTGGCGCGGCTGGGCGGCGGATCGGCCGACCCGGCGATGGCGGCGAAGCTGGACGATTATGCGACCCGCTATCTGACGCCGGAATCGCGCAAGGTGGTGGACCGCGCCATCGCGGGCATCAAGACGCGGATCGAAACCCGCACCCGCCTGAAACCCGCCCTGCAAGGCTGGTTCGCGGGAAAAAGGTAGAGGGGGAAGGCAGGCTTGGGGTGAGGCCGTCCGCTTCTGCCCCGAGCCGTGCTCCCACGCAGGCAGGAGCCTGGTGCAGTTCAATTTTTGGATTCAGACACCCAACCTCCGTTCGCCCTGAGCTTGTCGAAGGGCTTCACTTCTTCTTCTGGTGCAGTGCTTTAAGAAGGAAGAGCAGGGCTTCGACAAGCTCAGCCCGAACGGAGATTGAGGGCTGCAATTGACCACCCCCAACGCAATGCATTTCGCAAGCTCCATGCGAAAGGGCGGCAGAGGAATGTGCCGCCCTTCCAGTCAACCCGTATCCCGGCCCCGCCTCAGCGTCCCGGCGATATCATGCCGGCCGGAGTGGCTTGCCCGCCCAGCCCCGCAGCCGCGTATAAAGCCCGCCGACCACCAGCGCGAAGATCGGGATCGTCAGCGGCATGGCCCATCCATGTTCCTCGACCAGCGCCAGCGGCGCGTCGCTGTTGGTGGCCGCGACGATTCCCGCGAAGGCCACGCCGAACAGGCTTTCCCCGACGATGAAGCCCGTCGCCATCAGCACGCCCATGCGCTCGGCGAAGTCGGGATTGGCCTGCCGCGCCGCCCAGCGGTTGTAGAGATGGCCGATGACCGCCCCGACCGGGATCAGCAGCGTCAGCGCCATGGGCAGATAGATGCCCATGCCGACGGCCAGCGGCGGCAGGCGCAGCTTGCCCGCCTTGCCCAGTCCTTCGTCTATCGCCACCACGACCGCGCCGATCAGCGCGCCGAAGCCGATCAGCCCCCAGTCGAGGTCGCCGCCCAGCACCCCTTGCGCCAGCGCGGAGATCAGCGCCGCCTGCGGAGCGGGGAGGGCGTTCGGCCCCGCGCCCGGCGCGCCCGCAAAGCCGAAGGCGTTGTTCAGCAGGTCGAGGATCGGCGGAATGACGATAGCCCCGAAGATCACGCCCAGCACCAGCGCCGCCTGCTGCTTCCACGGCGTCGCGCCGACAAGCTGGCCGGTCTTCAGGTCCTGGAGATTGTCGTTGGAAATGGTGGCGATGCCGAACACGATGGCGGTCACGAACAGCGCATAGGCGATCAGCGCCTGCGTCTGCGACTTGTCTCCGCCCGAACCGTAGATCGCCGCGAGGATCAGCGAAGCGCCCAGCACCGCAAGGATGCCCACGCCCGAAATCGGGCTGTTCGACGCTCCGATCAGCCCCGCCATATAGCCGCAGACCGATGCAATGACGATGCCCGCGACCAGCACATAGGCCAGCGTCAGCCCGATGACAGGCACGGCATGGGCGGCAATCGGTCCGCCCTGCGCGAAGATCCACAGCAGCAGCCCGATGGGAATCAGCGCGGCGGCGATGGTGCCTCCGACGATGCCGATGGGCAGGTCGCGCTCGGTCAGTTCCAGTAGACCCGCATTGCCTTCCCTCCGCATCCGGTTGGCGGCCATGGCGGATCGGATGCCGCTGATGATCGGTCCCAATATCTTGAGCAGCGTCCAGATCGCGGCGATGCCGATGGTGCCCGCGCCGATGAAGCGCGCCTTCATGCGGAATGTGGTGCCCACCACCTCCGCCATATCCGCGCCCGCGGGCAGCGGAGCCGTCAGCCAGGGCACGATCCCCAGCCAGCTTATCAGCAGCCCGACGAACATGGCGACGCCCACCGACAGGCCGACCAGATGCCCGACGCCGATCAGCGCCATGGAAAAGCTGGTCGAAACCGATGTCGCGCCCGCGCCCAGCTTGAAGAAGGTCGCCGCTTCCTCCGCGATCAGCCGGGTCTTGGCGACGATGGAGAAACCCGCCGCCGCCAGCGCGCTCATGACGATGGCGGCAAGGCCCCGCCTGTTCTCCTCCAGCCCCTCGCGCGATCCCGCGCCGACCTTCAGCACTTCGGCGGCGGCCACGCCCTCGGGATAGGGCAGGTCCGATCCCGTCACCAGCGCACGGCGCAGCGGCACGGAATACATGACGCCCAATATGCCGCCCAGCGCGATGGTGCAGGCCGACAGCCAATAGGGGAAGCCCTGCCACCAGCCGATGATGACAAGGCCCGGCAGCACGAAGATGATCGCCGACAGCGTCCCCGCCGCCGACGCGATGGTCTGGACGATGTTGTTTTCCAGGATCGTGCCGGTCGCGAACAGCCGCAGCACCGCCATGGAGATGACCGCCGCCGGGATCGACGTGGCGAAGGTGAGGCCGATCCTCAGCCCCAGATAAACATTGGCGGCCGTGAAGAGCAGGGTGATGAGCGCACCCAGAATGACGCCGCGGATCGTGAGTTCCGCCATGGGCGCGGCCTTGGCCGGATCGCTTGTCACCTGAATGCTCCCCCTGTGCTGCTAATATCCTTAGTCGATCTAGTAATAATATTACTTTCCCATGGATCAACAGGAAAGTGGTTGCGCCGCTTTCAGGAAGCGTTGGTGCCCTGGCGGCTGTCGGCCATCTGCGCGCGGTCGAGATAGGCGTCGACCATGTGGGTCCAGCGGTCGTATCCGCGCCCGTTCATGTGCAGTCCGTCCTGCCGGAACAGCGACGCGTCGGGCAGGCCGTCAGGCGCGAGCAGCGTCTTGCCCACGTCGATATAGTCGAAGCCCTGCACCCGCGACCGCGCCGCGACGGTCATGTTGACGGCCGCCATCTTGGGCCAGAGCGTCCAGCGGATCGGACTGGGCTTCAGCGAAAGATAGGCGATATGCGCCTTGGGATAATCGGTCCGCAGCTTCTTGAGCAGCGCCAGCACGTCACGCGCCACGTCCTGCGGGCTGGCCCCCGCCGCCAGATCATTCTCGCCCACATAGACGATCACGGAACGCGGCTTGGCGCGCGGCAGCAGCCGGGGATAATAGTGCAGCACGTCCCGCGTGGTCGCGCCGCCGAAACCGCGATTGACCGTGCCGACATCGGGAAAGCTGTTGCTGATATCCCAGAGCCGGATGCTGGAACTGCCCAGGAACAGGGTGGCGTCGGCGATCTTCGGCCCCTTTTCCTCCGCCTTCGCAAAGGCTTCGATCTCGCGGGAAAAGGGAAAGGACGGGTCGGCGTTGACGCGGGTTTCCGGCTCGGCCGTCTGCGAAAGGGCGAAGGCGGGCAGGGCAAGCGCCAGGGGAACCGCGCCCAGCAACAGCCGGCGCGCCCGCCGCTTTGCGACCCCCTTAATGCCGGTGGAGCGGGCGCAGCTTATATTTGCCATTCGCATAGGGGCCAAACATGTCGGGGATCGCCGGATGGTCGACGGGTTCCTCGCTGTCGTCGGTCACCAGATTCTGCTGACTGACATAAGCGACATAGCTCGCTTCGCCATTTTCCGCGAGCAGATGGTAAAAGGGCTGTTCCTTGTCCGGCCGCAATTCCGCGGGGATCGATTCATACCATTCCTCGCTATTGGCGAAGACGGGGTCGATATCGAAAACCACGCCGCGAAATCCAAACATCCGGTGCTTGACCACATCGCCGATGCTGAACCGCGCATGGGCGATGGGCGGAGCGGTAACGCCTGCGCCAAAAATCTGAATCGCGTTTGTCATGATCCCAATTTAGGATGCTATCGCGCGCGCACAAGAAAAATAGCTGTCAGGCTGCTTGGCAAGCCCGCGATCATTCGCTAATGGCCGCCCCTCGACCCGGCACGACCGGCCCGCTTCCTTCCCGGAACGGCGCCGCGAAGGCCTTCTGCGGAGAGGTGGCAGAGTGGTCGAATGCGCCGCACTCGAAATGCGGTTTACGGGCAACCGTAACGTGGGTTCGAATCCCACCCTCTCCGCCACTTCAGTCCCTGAGTGGGCACTGAATTTACGCCACTTCCCGCCACCAGCGTCTGTAGCAGCCGGGACTTCGATCCCATGATGCGAACCTCGCCCTCGGCGACCTCGACACGCTGGGCGAG
>JASGDV010000189.1:0-37097 GCA_049841255.1 Sphingobium sp. | reverse complement strand
TTCCTATCACCCCGCGCCCCCCCGCGCCCCCCCCCCCCCCGTGGCGAGACTCGGCGCCCGGCCTGCCCTGACGGAAAAACAGGTGGGCCATGGGCGTTAAAGAGCGGAGAATGTTCACTTGTGTCGCCCCCCGCGCATAGCTATTAGGGCGCCCAACCATAAGGAATGGCCGCCCGGTCCTTTCAGTGCCGGGGCCAATCGAGTCGGAGAGCCAGATGGCATCGGTTTTGAATTCCGAGAAGGACGGCGACAAGCCGTCGAAATCGGCTGTAACACTCCCCCCCGACTATCGTCCGTCGCCGGACGAGGAATTCATGAACCCGTTGCAACTGGAATATTTCCGGCAGCGCCTGTGGGCATGGAAGAAGGAAATCCTTGCCGAAGCGGAAGGGACGCTGGCGGTTCTTCAGAACGAACCGCTGCGGGAACCGGACCTGAATGATCGCGCGTCGAGCGAGACGGACTGGTCGATCGAATTGCGGACGCGTGACCGCCAGCGCAAGCTGATCTCCAAGATCGACGCGGCGCTCCGCCGCATCGACGAAGGCGAATATGGCTATTGCGAAGTGACCGGCGAGCCGATTTCGCTGGGCCGTCTGGAAGCCCGCCCGATCGCGACCATGACGGTGGAAGCGCAGGAACGCCATGAGCGGCAGGAAAAGATTTCGCGCGACGACTGAGGATTAACATTTTGTCCATGTGCCGATGGCAATGACCTGATCTTTCAACGGGTAAGATATGGCGGGTCAGCCGATGGACATGGATCAGGATGGTTTGGAGCGCGGTCCAGCCAGAATGTCGTCGCGGGACAGTCTTTTCCTGCTGACGAATCTGGTCAGGGACGACGGCATGCCGCTGTGCCAGGCGCGCGTGCGCAACCTGTCGGCCACCGGACTGATGGCCGAGTGCGAACGACGAATCGCGGCGCAGACCCGCCTGACGCTGGAACTGCGGGGACTGGGCCGGGTGGCTGGGCAAGTCGCATGGGTCCATGGCGAAAGGATCGGCGTGGCGTTCGATCAGCCCATCGCCCCTCGTCTGGTCCGCCGTCCGGTAGGAAGCGGCGAGGGACATGTGATACCCGATTATCTGCGCTGGCAGTCCGTTCGGAGGCGCTGAGGCCGCGCTTGCGAAGCCGTTTGTTGGGTGGATTGGCGACGGTGCACTTCCAACATGCGCCGTGCTCCTGCGAAGGCAGGAGCCTAGTTCCGCCGTCTGATCTGGGCTCTCACGAGCCGCTTGTCTCGTTCGAGTGCCTTCGCAGGAGCACGGCGTACTTCAATTTAGGTGGATTCAAGGCACTTCTTCTTCGTCATCCCAGCGAAAGCTGGGATCTCTTTGATGCCTGACTGTGCCGCAAGAAGAGAGATTACAGCTTTCGCTGGGATGACGGAGGTTGAAGGTCCACAAATGGCCGAAACTCGCCATCACCCATTTTACAGTCTCCTCGCCTGCAAACAAAAAGCCCCGCGCGGGACGGGGCTTTGTCTTTCGGGCTTCACCTCCATCCGATGAAGCCCGGCATGAAGAATGGCGCTTTAGTGGTGCGCGGCCATTTCCTCTTTCAACCTTAATTTCTGCTTCTTCAGCGACGCCACAAGCGATGCGTCGGGCATGGGCCGACTCGTCTCGGCCTTGATTCGGGCTTCAAGTCCGGCATGCTTGGCTGAAAGAGCTGAAATATGGCTGTTTTCCATGACATTCTCCTTACGAGGGCGATGGATGAAGAAGTAGATCATGAATCGCCGTGCTTGTCTCGCCGGGGTTTGGGCTTTGCGACGGCCCGCGCCGAAATTTGCGATGGCCCGCATGGCCCTGGCGGGCTATCAACGATGCGTCGTTGGAGCGGGGTTCTGGGAAGCGAATGCGGTGAGCCGGGAAGACATCATGCGTCGATTGGAAATGCTGCGCGTCGAGCATCGCGACCTCGACAGCGCGATTTCCGCTCTGATCGAATCGGGAGCAGGCGACCAGATGCAGATCGCCCGGCTGAAGAAGGGCAAGCTGCGCCTGCGGGATGAGATGACGGTGCTGGAGGATGCGCTGGTGCCCGACATCATCGCCTGAACCGACCGCCCCTGAATGGGACAGCCGCTCCACGGCGCTCGGAGCGGGACTGACAAAGCGCGAGGAGTGTGCCAGTCAGGCGTCATGGGGAAAACTGCGTCGCTCGATCGAGGACTTCACCGGCGTCTGGTGGACGGCCTTTATGTCGAAGCCATGGTCATGGCGGACGAGGCGCGTTCCTATTTCGATTCCGCCGCCTTGCCCGATGACCTGACCGGCGATCCGTTGCAGCGGCTCGCCTTCGCCTGCGAATCTCTCAAGGTGACGACGCGGCTCATGCATGTGATCGCCTGGCTGCTGAGCCAGCGGGCGTGGCAGCGCGGCGAGATCGGCGACGCGGAAATGAGGGAGGAGAAATACCGGCTGGGCGTGGCGGCGGAAAGCGACGCGACGTTGACGGCCGCCTTTCCCTTCGCGGCGCGATCGTTGGTGGAGGCCAGCCAGGAACTTTACGAGCGGGTGGCGCGGCTGCAGGAGCGGATCGAAGCGATGCGGCGGCGGGACGGAGGCGGACCGCAAAGCCCCGCGCGGGCGCTGATGGACCGGCTGAGCACGTCCTTCTGATCGGCCAGAAGGGGATATCCAACCTTCGTCATCCCAGCTTTCGCTGGGATGACGAAGAGGAGTGTCTGAAAACCTCCAAATCGAAATATGCCGTGCTCCTGCGAAGGCACTCGAACGAGACAAGCGGCTCGTGAGAGCCCGGTTCCGTCGTCTGATCCGGGCTCCTACCCGCGCACGAGCACGGCGGAATCCAAGCAGACCGCCCGCTAACCACCCTTACCGCCGTATCGGGCTTGCACCCTATCCCATTCCCCTTTTCAAAAAGGGAATATGACGAACGCTGAAAGCGCTTGCTGTAAGGCGCGCTTCGTCCCGATTGGCGCACGGCTCTGCGGCGAGCTGCCTTCATATGTGGCATATCGGCAACATAAGTCCTTGTTTATCTTAGGTTCATGCAACTAACGGCTTTGCTCCGCTTTCACCGTCTTCCCCCATGCAGGGGATGAAAGAACAAGGAAGACGGAGTTAATTTTATGCGAAAGATAATGGTCGCAACCCTTTTGGCCGGCAGCGCGGTTTCCGCCCCGGCGCTTGCGCAGGATGTCGCCCCGACCTTTACCGGACCGCGCGTCGAAGCGATCCTGGGCTATGACCATGTCGGCGCGGGCAGCGATGTCGACAATGACAATGGCCGCGATGACCAGTCGATCGACGGCCTGCTTTATGGCGTCGGCGCGGGCTATGACGTGAATCTGGGCAGCGCCGTCGTCGGCGTGGAAGGGGAGTTCACCAACTCCACCGCCAAGAGCAGTCGCCATGACTTCACCGACGATTTCGGTTTCGGCCGGGTGAAGCAGGGCCGCGACTTCTATATCGGCGCGCGCGCGGGTATCCTCGCGGACCCGGCGACGCTGGTCTATGTGAAGGGCGGCTATACCAACAGCAAGCTCAAGGTGCTGGCGGGCGACACCAATCAGGCGACCGACACCGCGTTCAAGCTGGACGGCTGGCGCATCGGCGCGGGCGTGGAGCGCGCGATCAACACCAACACCTTCGCCAAGGTGGAATATCGTTATTCCAACTATGACAAAGGCCATATCCGCTTCGCGGATGGCGCGACCACCAGCAATTTCGATGTCGATACCGACCGGCATCAGGTGGTCGCCAGTGTAGGCTATCGTTTCTGATCGAAAGGAGGCGGCCGTAGCGCGGTCGCCTCCTTATTTTCATTCCGGATATGAAGATGGCGAAGCCAGTGTCTTGCGATGGCGGATTTCAGCCAAAAGGGCACATACAGCATCCGTTCGGGCTGAGCTTGTCGAAGCCCTGCTCTTCCTTCTTAAAGGCATGGCGCTAAAGAAGAATGCCCTTCGACAAGTTCAGGGCGAACGGGGGTGGGCGTCCGCTCCCCACCCAAACCCGGCGTGACCCCACACACCCCGTAATCGTCCGGAAGAAGCTAGCCCGTCCCTTCTCGGATGAGTGAGAAGCGGTTCCCTTCCAGCGCCTCGAACGCCCATCCCTGCTGACAGGCCAGCGCTTCCAGTTCCCCCGGCGCGATGGGATCGTCGGCCTCGACGATGATCGCGTCGGCGTCCCGCATCGCACGGGCGGCGCGCAGCGCGGGCCAGGGGCATTTCATTCCCCGCGCATTCACATGAACGGCGTTATTTGCTGGCATAGGGATTTTTGGCGCTCCGCAGCGTCAGCCGCACCGGCACCGCGCCAAAGCCCAATTCCTTCCGGATGCCGTTCACCAGATAGCGGCGATAGCTTTCGGGCAGGTCGTCCAGCCGCGTGCCGAACAGCACGAAGGTCGGCGGGCGCGTCTTGTTCTGGGTGATGTAGCGCAGCTTGATCCGCTTGCCGCCGGGCGCGGGGGGAGGGTTGGCCTCCAACGCACGCTCGAACCAGCGGTTGAGGATGCCCGTCGACACGCGCTGCGACCAGGCCGTGCGCGTGTCGAAGGCGACGCGGATGAGGTCGTCCAGCCCTTTGCCCGTCGCGGCGGAGACGGTCATGATCGGCACGCCGCGGACCTGCGCCAGCCCGTCCGACAGCGCCTGCTTGATGCCCTGATAGAGCGCCGAGCCATTCTCGACCGTGTCCCATTTGTTGAGCGCGATGACGAGCGCGCGCCCTTCCTCCAGCACCTTGTCGGCGATGCGCAGGTCCTGCGCTTCCAGCCCCCGCGTCGCGTCGAGCAGCAGCACCACGACCTCCGCGAAATTGACGGCGTTGAGGCCGTCCGACACGGCCAGCTTCTCCAGCTTGTCCTGCACCTTGGCGCGCTTGCGCATCCCGGCGGTGTCGATCAGGCGGACGGGGCGTTCCTGCCCGTCCGGGCTCGTCCATGTCCAGTCCACCGCGATGCTGTCGCGCGTGATGCCCGCTTCCGGGCCGGTCAGCAGCCGGTTCTGGCCCAGCAGCCGGTTGATGAGCGTCGACTTGCCCGCATTGGGACGGCCGACGATGGCGAGCTTGAGCGGCGCGGCCTCCAGATCGGCCTCGTCCGGCTCCTCCTCCGCCTCTTCCTCCTCGCGGTCGATGAAGGGGATGAGCGCCTGGAACAGATCGGCCAGACCCTGCCCATGTTCGGCGGAGAAAGGGATGGGTTCGCCCAGACCCAGGCTGAACGCCTCCATGACGCCCGGATCGGCGGCCTTGCCCTCCGCCTTGTTGGCGACCAGCACGACCGGGGCCGGGCTTTCGCGCAGCCAGCGGGCGATTTCCTCGTCCAGCGGGGTGATGCCCGCCCGCGCGTCGATCAGGAACAGCGCGACATCGGCGCTTTCCACCGCCGCTTGCGTTTGCATTCGCATCCGGCCGGGCAGGGTCTGCGGGTCTTCATCCTCATAACCGGCGGTGTCGATGATGGTGAAGTCGGCGCCCAGCAGGCTGGCCTGCCCCTCGCGCCGGTCGCGCGTGACGCCGGGCTGGTCGTCGACCAGCGCTAGCTTCTTGCCCACCAGCCGGTTGAAAAGGGTGGACTTGCCCACATTGGGCCGCCCGACAATGGCAATAGTGGGCAGCATGATGGGAGCCCGTTTCCTTTCTTCGGTCGCCTGTTAGCACATCAGGCGTAAAAACATGAGTGCTCCTGCGAAGGCGGGAGCCCAGTCCAAATCGCCGGACTGGATTCCCGCCTTCGCAGGAGCACGCTGATCTTCCATCGTCCCTGACGTCAGCGAAGCGCCGTCAGCTTGCCGTCATCGGCGAGGATATAGAGCGTGTTGTTCGCCACCACCGGGGAGAGCGACATGCGCTTGCCCATCTCAATATCCGCCTGCACCGTGCCGGTCGCCGGATCGGCATAGACCAGATCGCCATGCGTCGACACCAGGATCAGGCGGTTGCCCGCCAGAATCGGCCCGGTCCAGCGGATCGCCTTGTCCTTCTTCTTTTCCTTCTGCCAGCGGCGAAGCTGGCTGATCCAGCGGATCTTGCCGGTGGCGCGGGCGACGCAGAGCAGCTTGGCGTCGCTGGTGACGACGAACACCCATTCGCCCACGATCCACGGCGTCGAAATGCCGCCGATGTTGATTTCCCACAGCCGCTGGCCGGTCACCAGTTCATAGGAGGCCATGCGGCCCGCCTGACCGATGGCGAACACGCGGCCCCGGTCGATCACCGGATCGGCGTCGATGTCGGTGAGCGACGCGACCGCCGTCGAAATGCTGGTCCGCGACAATGCGTCGCCCCACAGCGAGCGGCCATTTTCATAACGATAGGCGGTAAGTTCGCCCGAGCTATAGCCCGCGATCACCGTGCCCTGCGCGGCGGCGGGAGCGGCGACGCCGAACACGCCGGTCACTTGCAGCGTTCCGCTGTCGGTCCACTGCACTTCGCCGTCCGACTGGTTGAGGGCGAAAATCTGATTATCCTGCCCCATCACATAGGCATGGCCGTTCGCCAGCGTCGGCGCGCCGCGCAGCGGGCCGCCGGGGCGCTTCTTCCAAAGGATCGAGCCGTTATTGGCGTCGAGCGCGGCCACATCGCCGATGCCCGTGCTGGCGAACACGCGATTGTCCACGACGCTGACGCCGCCGCCGAACAGGGCGCGGGCATTGCCCTTGCCATCGGAGGGCAAGGACGTCTGCCACAGTTTCGAACCGCTGTTGGCGTCATAGGCGATGACATGCGCGCCCGCGTCGATGACATAGAGCTTGCCGCCCACGATCACCGGCGCGGCGGCAAGGCGCGCCTTGGGCGTGCTGCCTTCGATGGAGGCGGACCAGATCTGCCGGGGCGAAGCGCCCAGCGCCAGATGCCCCATGGTCTTGGACGGCCCGCCGCCTGGCTGCGACCATTGGTCGTTGGCATAGGGTTCGGGCAGGGTGACGGGCACGTCGGCCAGCGTCGGATCGACCTCCACGCCCTGTTCGGCGGTCAGGATCGACGTGCGCTTGCCCACGACCGGCGTCTTGGGTCCGCCCTTCTTGCCGCCGACGATGCCGCAACTCGCGACCATCGCCATCATCGCGGCCACCGTCAGGGCGCGGCCCACGGCTGAAAATTTGCTCATGTCCTGCATCCCCATGCGCTCGCTTATCCCTCGGAACCTTCGGCCGGCGTTTCGACCGCGTCCACCCCCAATAGCCCGGCCATCTGTCGCGCGCGTGAACGGATGGACTGCGGCACATTCTGATCCTTCGCCATGGCGGCGAAAAGCGGCCCGGCAAGGTCGCGCTTGCCCATCTTCATATAGGCGATGGCGACCATTTCCCCGGCGCTGCCGAACCATGGCGCGCCTTCGACCGCCAGCGGCTTCAGCCGGTCGACGATCTGCTGGGGCTTCAGCCCTTCATATTCCAGCGTCGTCTGCCGGATCAGCGCCAGATCGCGATAGGGCTGGTCGAGCGACTTGTCCTGCGCCATCGCCTGATACAGCGCGATGGCGGCCTTGGCGTCGCCCTTGCGCGCGGCCGCGCCTGCCTTGATGAGCTGCGCGGAGGCGCGATAACCCGGCTGGCTCGCCTGCGACAGCGTATCCAGTTCCCCGGTGTCCGGAGCGCCGCCGCCCATGGCCGTGCTGAGCACGCCGTCCAGCTTTTCGGACACGGCTTCCGATTGGGTCTTGCTATGATGCTGCCAATAGAGCCAGCCACCGAAGGCGGCGAGGCCCACGACCACCGCCACCACGATCCAGCGCCCGAACCGCTGCCAGAAGGTCAGCAACTGGTCCTGCCGGACGGCCTCGTCCACCTCACGCATGAAGGCTTCGCTGTTTTGCGGCGTCAGGGCCACGGTCGTCTCCGGGAAATGAAAGAATAAGTGCCGAAAGCGGCGATCATTAGCGGCGCGGCGGCAAGTCGCAAATCACTTTTTGGGCCGATAGACCTGATCTTCGGTCGGAAAGACGCGGGATCGCACGTCGGCGGCGTAATTCTTCACCGCGCCCTCGATGGTTTCGGCGAGATTCTCATAGCGTTTCACGAAGCGCGGCACCCGGTCGAACATGCCCAGCATATCGTCGATCACCAGCACCTGCCCGTCGCACCGCGCCGAAGCGCCGATGCCGATGACGGGAATATCGATGCTGTCGGCGATGACGTCGGCCAGTTCCTCCATCACGCCCTCCAGCACCACGGCGAAGGCTCCGGCGTCCGCGATGGCGCGGGCGTCTGCCATGATCTTGGCATGTTCCTGCTGGCTCTTGCCGCGCGCTCCATAGCCGCCCAGCGCGTTCACCGCCTGCGGCGTGAGGCCGATATGCGCCATGACGGGGATGCCCCGCTGGCTGAGGAAAGCGATGGTTTCCGCCATGGCCTCTCCGCCTTCCAGCTTGACGGCGGCCGCGCCCGTTTCCGCAAGGATGCGGCTGGCGGCGGCGAAGGCCTGTTGCGGAGAGGCTTCATAGGCGCCGAAGGGCATGTCGATCACGACGACGCTGTGATAGCTGCCCCGCACCACCGCCGCGCCATGGGCGATCATCATGTCGAGCGTGACGGGCAGGGTGGACGGCAGGCCATAGATCACCTGCCCCAGCGAATCGCCCACCAGCAGCATGTCGCAATGCGGGTCCAGGATTTGCGCCATCCGCGCGGTGTAGGCGGTCAGCATGACCAGCGGCTCTTCCGTCTTCCCCTCGAACTTGCGCCGCTGGATGGCGGGCACGGTCAGGCGCTTCATCGGCGCGGGGGTGGGATGGGCGCGGCTGGTCGACGTGTCGAGCGTGAAGGTCGTGGACATGGGGAGCGCTCTACCCCAGCCGCCGCGCCCACGCAAATGCCGGAAAGGAGGAAGCGGCATCGAAATGCCGCTTCCCAGGGGGGTGAGGGGGTCAGAGGGAGAATTTGATCGTCCCGCCCCAGGTCCGCGGATCGCCGGGCGTCCCTGCGATCAGGCCGGTATTGCCGGGCGCGACCTGAAGATTGTCGATATAGTTGACATCGAAGGCGTTGCGGACCCAGCCGAAGACATCGAACCCTTCGCCACGGAAGCCCGCCCGGAAGTTGGTCAGGGCGTAGCCCTTCACATTGGTGTAGATGGAAGGCGAGGCATTGGAGTTCCAGTGCGAACGGTAATTGCCGTCGATGCCCAGATAGACCTGCCCTTCCTTCGCCAGCAGCGTGACCGGGATGTTATATTCCGCGCCGTAGGAGAAGGCCCATTTCGACACGCCGGGCAAGTCCTGCCCCGAAATGTCGCACTGGCGCGGGCTGAGCGCGCCGGGGACTCCGGGCTGCGAATAATCTGGCGCCGCGCCCGACGGCTGCGACGTACCGCCGGACAGTTCGGGCGGGCAGGGGGCGTTGGTGAACTTCTTGTACTTGGCGTCGGTATAGGCGCCATTGACGTATGCGGTTAAGCGGTCGCTGGCGACGACCTTGAAATCGGCCTCGATCCCCTGCGACCGCACCTTGTCCGCGTTGGCGAGATATCCGCGCACGGTGCCGAACTGGCCGCCGTTCACCGTCGCCTGGAAATTCTTGATCTCCGTGCGGAAGGCGGTGAGGTTGAAGGTCGCCCGGCGGTCCCAGAACTGGGTCTTGAGGCCTACTTCGAAATGATTGACCGATTCCGGCTTCACCGTGCCCGCGTCGTAATTCACCGTATTGTCGGCATTGAGCGGCAGGCCGTTCTGGTTGATGCCCAGCGTCTTGAAGCTCTTGGCATAGGTCGCATAGGCGAGAATATCCCGCGCGATCTTGTAATTGATGTTGAAGTCGTAGGTGAAGTTCCACGCGCTGTCGGACGGCGCGCTGACCTGCGGCTGGTAGACGCCGCATTGCGCCGCCAGGTCCGTGCCTGCGGTCGGCGTCGGGGTGCAACTGATGACCTGACCCGCGCCGTTGGTCACGACGCGCTGATAGAAGCCCGATTTCTTGTCATAGTTGAGCCGCGCGCCCGGCTGGAGGGTGAGGGCGTCCGTCACTTTCCAGCTCAACTGGCCGAACAGCGCGGCGCTGGTGCTCTTGAGCCATTGGGTGTTGGTGGCGGTCAGGCCTTGCAGAATGGCGGGGTTAGCGGCCTGCGTTCCGGAAAGGCTCCAGCGGCTGGCATCCGCGCCCTGCTGCTCGGTGCCCTGCGTGTCGATCCGCTGCTTGAAGCCGAACAGGCCGACGACGAAATCGATCTTCTGGCTCTCGTAATTATAGCGGAATTCCTGACTATACTGGTCCTGCTGCGACGGATTCTGCGATTTCGACACGACCGACAGGCCGGTGAAATCGCGGTCGTTTTCCGGCTTCCAGTCCCAAAAGCGCCAGGCGGTGACAGAGGTGAGCGTGCCGGGGCCGACATTCCAGACCGCCTTGGCCGACACGCCGCCGATCTTGTTGCCCGCGCTGAGGCTGCTGTCGAGGTCGGTCAGGCGGTCATAGGGATTGCGGCTGGGCGTCGCATAGTTGCGGCCGGGGTTGGCGGCGTTGATCGCGCTGACGAGCGCGTCATATTGGCGGGTGAGCGCGCGCTGCGTCGTGCCCACGCGCACGAACACGGTGCCGCAGCATTCCGGGTCCTGCCTGCTATAGTCGCCTGACAGGGTGATGCTGAAATCGTCATTGGGCTTGAACAGCAACTGGCCGCGAATGCCCAGATTGTCCTGCTCGTTGATCCAGCGGTCGGTCGTCACATTGTAGAGCGTGCCACGGCGACTGGTCGCGGCGACCGCGATGCGGGCGGCGATCGTGTCCGACAGCGGGCCGGAGATGGCGGCTTTCGCCTGCTTGTAATTGAGGTTGCCGACCGTCAGTTCGGCGCGCCCCTCGAAATCGAAGGTCGGCTGGTTGGTCGTGATGTTGATCGCGCCTGCCGTGGTGTTCTTGCCGTAAAGCGTGCCCTGCGGCCCGCGCAGCACCTCGACCTGAGAGACATCGAGGAAGTCGAAGGTCGCGGCGGCGACGCGCGAATTATAGACATCGTCGACATAGATGCCGACACCCTGCTCAAAACCGTCGCTGGTGAGGCCGAACGGCACGCCAAGGCCGCGGATATTGACCGAGGTGTTGCGCGGATTGGTGGTGTAGACCTGCAATGTCGGCGCAAGCTGCTGGAGCTTCACGACGTTGAAATTGCCGGTCGCCTCGATGCTGTCGCCCTTGATAACGGAGATCGCCAGCGGCACTTCCTGCGCCGTTTCCTGACGGCGGCGGGCGGTGACGACGATCACGTCGCCGCGCGGGCTGGATGCCTGTTCGGCGCTGTCCGCCGCGGACGGCGCTTCCTCCGCAAAGGCATGGGACGTGATGAGTGAGGTGCCCGCCACGCTGGCGAGCAACAGGAAACGCGCAATCATAGTCTTCCCCTTCCGGCTGTCCGGTGAATGTTGATCGCGGCCTTTCCGGTGGTCCGGTCAAAACCGATATACTGGGGTAATCTCCTTGGTGCGTCTTACCCCCCCAAAAAAAAGCCGCTCGCCAGCCTTACAGGCGGCGCAAATCGCACGTGCCCCCTTCTGTCCGTCAGGCCTGGAGGCGCGTCTTTTCCGTCACGTCGATCTGCACCACGCGCGCGTCATGCACGGTCAGCGTGATGGAGCCGAAGCGCAGCGCTTCCAGAACGCCGCGCACCTTGTCGATGCTGAGCGTGATGTCGGGGCGCGTTGCCGCGGCGCGGTCGTGGCGGATGTCTGTCATGGCCTTTTCATTCATATGCGTTGGGCTCGCTATATCTCAACTATAATGATAGACAAAGAAGCAAATATAGGGGGCGCGCAAGTTTGTCTTGCAGCGCCCCGATTCAGCGCGACGCGCAGAGGCTGATGCGATGCGCGTCCTGATGCACGGGATGGATGGATGGGCGGATCTGCCGCATGGCGCTGGCCTGGTCGTGCGCCCGGTCGATCAATCCTTCCAGCAGCGTCTGGCCGAAAGCCCAGTCGCCCAGACCCGAATCGGCATTGATATGCCCGGCATGGCCCGCATCTGCGAAGCTGCTGCCCCAGTTCTTCGCGATGCTGTGGGCGCGCTCGAAGAAGATATAGGGATCGTCCCGGCTCGCCACGAGGATGGAGGGAAAAGGCAGCGGCGCGCGCGGCGTCGGGCCGAAGCCGCCGATGGTTTCGGGGGTCTCCATCCGGTCGCAATCGGGCGGCGCGACCAGCAGCGCGCCTGCCACCGGCCAGCCATAGGCCTGGCTCTGAAGCGCGCCCCACCATGCCACCGCCAGACAACCCAGACTATGCGCGGCCAGCACCACAGGCCCTTCGGCCTCGCGGATCGCCGCATCGAGTCGCGTGACCCATGCGTTGCGATTCGGGCTGGCCCAGCTTCCCAGATCGACTCGCCGGCAATCGCCCCGGCCGGCTTCCCACAATGTCTGCCAATGGCCCGGTCCGCTGTTGTTCAGCCCCGGAATCGTCAGCACGACGGGTTGTCTGTCGTCACGCGCATGTCCGAAATATTCCATGATGAGCAGCCTTCATCCTCATGCCTGTGATCGCTCCATCATAATACTATTTATTTAGTAGACAATGGAAAAGCGGCAGGATGTGGCTGGCGTCGGCTGGCCGCATCGGAAAAGCGGGAAGGGGGAGCGTTCCTTGTGTCTCCTCCCCCGACCTTCACCAGGGGTAGATCAGCCCATAATATTGAAACACGTTGCGCCCGTAATTTTCGTCATAATCCGGCCGGTCCCCGGCGCTGTGGCGGGGCGCATCCTCCAGCGCTTCCTTGGTCAGTTCCACGACATAGCCGCCCTTGTCCGTGTCATAGTTCAGCATCGACCAGGGCAGCGGATAATGATCGTTGCCGATGCCCAGGAATCCGCCGAAGGACAGGGTTGCATAGCGCACCTGACCGCTCTGCTTCTCCACCATGAAGTTCGATATATGGCCCAGCTTCTCGCCGGCCAGATTGAAGACGGCGGTGCCTTCGACGCGGTCGGACGCGATCAGGTCGCTGCCGCCTTTCACTCCCATGTCAGCCATTGCCATTCTCCTGTAGGATGGGGACGGAAAATCGGCGTCCCCATGATGCAACCATGCGCGCGGGGTCGAGTTCCATTCGGGACGGACAGGAGGAAAGTCATGAAGATCAATCGCAGCGGATCGGCCGTCTGGAGCGGCGGCCTGAAAGACGGAAAGGGCGCGATCTCCACGCAGAGCGGCGCGCTGAGCGCCTATCCCTATGGTTTCGCGAGCCGGTTCGAAGGCGTTCCCGGCTCCAATCCCGAAGAGCTGATCGGCGCGGCCCATGCGGCCTGCTTCACCATGGCGCTGTCGCTCATTCTGGGCGAAGCGGGGCTGACCGCCGAAAAGATGGAAACCACCGCCGTCGTGACGCTGGAGCAGCAGGAGGGCGGCTTTGCCGTCACCGCCAGCAAGCTGACGCTGTGGGCGGCGATACCGGGCACGGACGATGCCGCCTTTCAGGAACTGGCGGCGAAGGCGAAGGCCAATTGCCCGGTGTCGAAGCTGCTGCGGGCGGACATCAGCCTGGATGCTGAATTGCTTGGGTAACCGTCATGCGCCGGGCGCGGACATGTTCGCGCCAGGCGATATAAAGGCCGCTGGCGATGATGAGCGCCGCGCCGATCCATGTGGTGCCCATCGGCCAGACGTCCCATATGATCCAGCCGAGCAGGGTGGTCCATATGATCGTGCTGTAATCCATCGGCAGCACGATCGACAGCGGCCCCCAGCGCAACGCGGCCGTCAGCAATATCTGTCCCACCGCTCCCGCCACACCGATGAGCGCCACCAGTCCCCATGCCACCATGTCATGCGCCTGGCTGTAGAAAAACGCGCCGATCCCCAGCGGCGGCAGGGACAGCGCGGTGAACCAGAAGACGATCGTGCCCGCATTTTCGGTGCGGCCCAGTTGGCGCAGGAGGATGCTGACCAGCACGGTATTGAGCGCCCCGGCGAGCGCGACCGCGACCCCCAGCATCGGAAAATGTCCGGAATCCGGCTGCACCATGACCAGCACGCCCATGAAGCCGAGCAACACGGCGCCCCAGCGGTGGATGCCGGTCGGTTCATGCAGGAACAGGGCCGCTATGATGGTGCCGAAAATCGGCATGGTGAAACCGATGGTCGTCGCTTCGGCGGGGGGAAGCAGGATGAATGCGCCGAAATTCAGCGCCATGCCGATCAGGCCCATCGCGGTGCGGCTGGCATGCCCCCCGATGCGGCGGAGCCGGATATATCGCAGCCCGCCGGACATCGCGACATAGCCGAACACCACGGGCATGGCGACGAGTTGACGATAGAAGAGAATTTCGAGCAGATGCACGCCATGCTGACTGGCCAGCCGGACCGTCACGAACATGATGGACACGCACACCACCGCCGCCAGTCGCAGGCCGATGGCGAAAAGCGGACGGTGCAGTTCGGATGATGCGGAAGGATCGGGCACGGCCCTGCCTTACCCGCCCCGGCGGATGAGGCAATGCGTTTATTGGAATTTGTTTGTTCTTCGCCCTATTTCGCCGGTTTGCGGAATTTGAGCGTCATGCGGTCGCTTTCGCCTATGGCCAGATATTTGTCCCTGTCCGCCTCGCCGCCGCTCAATGTGGGCGGCAGCGTCCAGACGCCCTTTGCCCAGTCGGCGGTATCCTTCGGATTGGCGTTGATCTCCGACGCGCCGGCATATTCGAAGCCCGCGCCTTCCGCGATGCGGCGGACGGTCGAAACCTTGAGGTAGCCGCTGCTCTTTTCCAGCGCGCCATCGCGCTCTTCAGGCAGGCGATGATCGACCACCCCCAAAGTGCCGCCCGGTTTCAGCATGTCGAAAAAGGCCTTGAACGTCGTCGCTTCGGACCCGGACATCACCATATTATGCACATTGCGGAAGGTCAGCACGGTATCGACCGAGCCTGCGGGAATCCGCGCCGCTTCCTCCGGATAGGCGATCAGCTTCACCCGGTCGTAGACAGCCGGTTTGGCGGCCAGAATCTTCTTATAGCCTTCCAGATAGCGGCCGCTGGGTTGCAGCGCATAGAAAGTGCCCTGATCGCGCAGCAGCGGCGCCAAAATCTCGCTATACCATCCGCCGCCGGGCGAATATTCCACCACCGTCTGCAGCGGCGTCACGCCGAAGAAGGCCAGCGTTTCGGCAGGATGGCGATAGCGGTCCCGCGCCACATTGGCCGGGGTCCGGCCGGGATCGGCCACGGCGGCCCCGATCGGATCGGCCGCCCGATGTGCGGCATGGTCGCCATGACCGGCATGCTGCGCGGCGAGCGGCGCGAAAGGCAGGGCGGCTGTCAGCAAGAGGCCGAAGCGGGCGAGGCGGTTCATCGGTCATCCTTTCCTTTCGGAGCAGGCCCGAAGATGACCGCATCATTCCTTCCACGCAAGGGCGCGTGGCGAAGAGGCCCCGCCAGCCATGTTTCGTTACAAAGCCGGGTTTGGGGCGGAGAGGGACATCCATATCCCTCGCCCCATGGGGGAGAGGGTTGCGAAGACTTGGGCAGCTTGCTGCCTTAGTCGTAGCTGGGTGAGGGGGTGCGGCGTCACATTGGCGTAGCCGCTTTGCCTCCACCCCTCATCCGACTCCGCCTAGCTTCGCTCAGCAAGGCTTCGTATCCTTCTCCCACAAGGGGGAGAAGGAAAGCGAATGTCCCCTTCCGTCCGAACCTGCCAACCCTTAGAGGCAGGCTTCCAGAAAAGGCTGATCGAAACCGAACTGCCGCGCCTTGTCCAGCGTATAGGGGCGCAGGCCCATGGAGCGATATTCGCCCACGATCTTTCCGCTGTCGTCCTCGTCATGATATTCGAACTTGAACAGTTCCTGCGTGACGATGACGTCGCCTTCCATGCCGATCACCTCGGTCACGTTGGTAACGCGGCGTGATCCGTCGCGCAGGCGCTTCACCTGCACGATGAGATCGACCGAATCGGCGATCTGCTTGGAGATGGCTTCCTTCGGGATCTTGATGTCGCCCATCAGGATCATATTCTCCATACGGCCAAGGCATTCGCGCGGGCTGTTGGAGTGAAGCGTGCACATCGATCCGTCATGGCCCGTGTTCATCGCGGCCAGCAGGTCGAAGCACTCCGCGCCGCGGATTTCGCCCAGGATGATCCGGTCCGGGCGCATACGCAGGGCGTTCTTGACGAGATCGCCGATGGTGATCGCGCCTTGCCCCTCCAGATTGGGCGGGCGGGTTTCCAGCGGCAGCCAGTGCGGCTGCTGCAAGCGCAGTTCCGCCGCGTCCTCGATGGTCAGCACGCGCTCGCCAGGGTCGATCATCTTCGACAGGGCGTTCAGCATCGTCGTCTTGCCCGAACCCGTGCCGCCCGAAATCACGATATTGAAGCGGCACGCCCCCGCGATCTTGAGCGCCGTGCACATTTTGGGACTCATCGCCCCCCATTGGGCGAGCATGTCGAGCGTGATCGGCTTGGCGGAGAATTTACGGATGGAGATGGCCGTGCCGCGCAGCGACAGCGGCGGCACGATCACGTTGACGCGCGACCCGTCAGGCAGGCGAGCGTCGGCCAGCGGCGTGGTCTGGTCGACGCGGCGGCCGACCTTGTTCACGATGCGCTGGGCGATCTGGAACAGATGCTCTTCATCGCGGAACTTGATCGGCGCGATCTGGAGCTTGCCCTTCTTTTCGATATAGGTCTGGTCGGGGCCGTTCACCATGATGTCGGTGACGTCCGGGTCGGAGAGCAACTCCTCCAGCGGTCCCAGGCCCAGCAGTTCGTCCACCAGCACCTTTTCCAGCGCGAACTGCTCGCGCCGGTTGAGCGTCAGCTTCAGCTCCGCCAGCACCTCCATGATGATCGGGCGGAATTCCTCAGCCAGTTCATCTTTGGTGAGCGTCGCTGCGGCTTCGGGGTCGACGCGCTCCAGCAGGCGGGGGAGCACCTGTTCCTTGATCTTGTGGACCGACGCTTCGAAGCCCTGCGGCCCGGCATCGGCCGCATGTTCGGCATTGGCGCGGTCGGCCAGACGCTGCATCGCGTCGGCGTTGCGCTGCATCTGGCTGGTCGGCGCGGAGAGGGGATCGAGCGGCATTTCCCCCGGCAGCGCGGCCGTTTCGAGGGGCGGAAACTGATCGCCGCCGCGTGCCTCCTCCCTCGCCGGGGCATGCATGGGCCGAGCGACGCCAAAACCCGGCTTGATGCCAGCAGGTCCGTTTTTCCGTCCGAATGCGCTCATGACTCTCCGCCGCAAATTGCGTGTCCAACGCCACCGCGCCGGACAGATGGGAAAGGTGAATAGGACGGAAACTTTGATAAATGGCTAATAGGCCCAAGCGCCGGATGACGTGGAGGAATTTGGGGCGCAGGCTGGCAGGGATACATGTCGCGGAATGATGGCCGCTTTGGGTGGTTTTCAGACATTCACACCCGTTCGCCCTGAGCTTGTCGAAGGGCTACACTTCTTCTTTAAGTGCGGTGCCTTAGAAGGAAGAGCAGGGCTTCGACAAGCTCAGCCCGAACGGATGTGGGAGTGTCCGCTCATGGCCGAAACCAGCCGTCGCAGGACTGCGGGTTCGCAAGCTGCAATCCTCATAAAAATGGGACCGATGCTTTCGCACCGGCCCCGAGTTGTGTTCGCAGGAGGAACAGGGTGAGGCGGGCGGCCTGTTGCCGCCCTGCCAATCTCAGTAATTATAGGCGCGTTCGCCATGCTCGCCGAGGTCGAGGCCTTCATATTCGACCTCCTGGCTGACCCGCAGGCCGGTGACGGCCTTGGCGATGAAGATGGCGATGGCGGTGCCGATGGACGCCCAGACGATGGTGGTCACCGTCGCCAGGATCTGCGTCACCAACTGCCCGCCGATCGCATAATCCGCGCCGCCGGGGCCGCCCAGCGAAGGCGCGTAGACGATGCCGGTGCCAATCGCGCCGATCATGCCGCCGATGCCGTGGATGCCGAAGGCGTCGAGCGAGTCGTCATAGCCGAGCTTCGGCTTGACGACCGTCACCGCGAAGAAGCAGATGACCGAAGCGACCGCGCCCAGCACGATGGCGCCGAACGGCCCGCTATTGCCCGCCGCCGGGGTGACGGCGACGAGGCCCGCGATTACGCCCGAACAGAAGCCCAGGGCCGACGCCTTGTGCCCTGCCACGCGCTCCGCGACCATCCAGGCCAGGGCGGCCGCGGCGGTGGCGACGAAGGTGTTGATCATGGCGAGAGCGGCCGAGCCATTGGCTTCCAGCGCCGACCCGGCGTTGAAGCCGAACCAGCCGACCCACAGCAGGCCGGTGCCCACCGCCGTCAGCGTCAGCGAATGGGGCGCCATCGGTTCCTTGGGAAAGCCCATGCGCTTGCCCAGGATGATGCAGGCCACCAGCGCGGAGACGCCGGCGTTGATGTGCACCACCGTGCCGCCCGCGAAATCCAGCGCGCCCATCTCGAAGAACAGGCCGCCTGCCGCCCAGACCATGTGAGCGATCGGGAAATAGACGATGGTGAGCCAGACGAGGGCGAACACCATCACGGCCGAAAATTTGATGCGCTCGACCACCGATCCCAGCACCAGCGCGATGGTGATCGCGGCGAAGGTCATCTGGAAGCAGACGAACACATATTCGGGAATGACCACGCCGTCCGTGAAGGTCGTCGCCGTCGATTCCGGCGTGATGCCCGACAGGAACAGCTTGCCGAGGCTGGCGATGAAGGGCTTGAGCCCGTCCGACGCATCCGGCCCGAAGGCAAGGCTATAGCCATAGGTGACCCAGACCAGCATCGCGAGGCACGCGACCGCGCCGATCTGCGTCATGACCGACAGCATGTTCTTGGTGCGGACCAGACCGCCGTAGAACAGCGCCAGGCCGGGAAGGATCATGGCGAGGACGAGGACGGTGGACATCATCATCCAGGCCGTGTCGCCCTTGTTCGGGACGGGCGCCGCGGCAGCGGCATCCTGCGCCCAGGCGGGCAGGGCGGCGAAGAGCGACAGGGCAGTCGCCCCCGCCACGCCGCAAAGTTTCTTGGAAAAGCTCATCAATTCCCCCTTCGTTACAGCGCGGTTTCGCCGGTTTCGCCGGTGCGGATGCGAACCGCCTGCCCGACATCGAGGACGAAGATCTTGCCATCGCCGATCGCGCCCGAATTGGCGGCGGCCTGCGCGGCTTCGACGACGCGTGGCGCGAGGTCGTCGTCGCAGACCACCTCGATCTTGATCTTGGGAACCATGTTGGTGGAATATTCGGCCCCGCGATAGATTTCGGTCTGCCCCTTCTGGCGGCCGAAGCCCTTCACCTCGCTGACCGTCATGCCGGCGATGCCGAGCGAGGAGAGAGCCTCGCGGACCTCGTCCAGCTTGAACGGCTTGATGATAGCCATGACAAGTTTCATGTCGCCCCCCTTTTCTGGTGTGCGACACATCACTCAGCAAAAGCCGTGCCAATTCGTTAAACGGCGCTTAACAGAGGCTTGGCGCAAGCGCGCTCATGTTGCAGCGCCAAAAAAATGGGCAGCAGCCGGGATATGCCTAAAATTTGGGCAGTCGATGCCTCTACCAGTTCGCGCCTTCCGACGCTGCCTCCGCCTCTCCGGGGCGGTCCGGCCGTCCCAGAACGGCGTTGCGGTGCGGGAAACGGCCGAAGCGTTCGATAACGGCATGATGCTGGCGCGCGAAGTCCAGCGACTGCCGATCCCCGGCCGCTTCGAACAGGGTGAGCGAAAGCTCCTGATCCTCCAGCGCCTCGCTATGCTGGAAGGGCATGTAGAAGAAGAGCCGGCCCGCGCCTCCGATCTGAATGTCATAGCCATGCGCGATGGCCCCGCGCGCGATGTCGCGGGCCAGCGGATCGGTGGCGAAGGCCGTGGCGGTCTGCCGGAACATGTTACGGGGCAATTGGTCGAACAGCAGCACGGCTGCCAGCGCCTCGTCCGCGCGCTCAAGGAAATCTTCGGCGGGCAGGACCCGCTTTTCTTCCCAGACCTTCAGAAACCGCTCCTTGCAGAGCCGATCCAGTCGCGGATCATGGCTCCACCAGCCTTTTTCACCGATCCGGTTGAACCAGAAGTCAAGCAGCGCCGCGGCCCAATCGGCGGTCACGGCATCGGGACTGTCGGTCAGCATGTTCATGAAGGATGAATGAGCATCGGCGGCGGGGGGTTCCTCAGCCCATGGCGGCTTCGCGTCAGGTCGCCGTGCCGCCGACCGTCAGCCCCTCGATCAGCAGCGTGGGCTGGCCGACGCCGGCAGGGACGCTCTGCCCGCCCTTGCCGCACATGCCGACGCCCTCGTCCAGTGCCCAGTCATTGCCGATGCCCGCCACCTTGGTGAGCGCGGTCGGACCGTCACCGATCAGGGTCGCACCCTTGATCGGCTCGCCCAGCTTGCCGTTCTCCACCTTATAGGCTTCGGTGCAGGAGAAGACGAACTTGCCCGACACGATGTCGACCTGACCGCCGCCGAAACTCTTGGCGAAGATGCCCGACTTCATGCGGGAAAGCAGCTCTTCGGGATCGTCCTTGCCGCCCTTGATGAAGGTGTTGGTCATGCGCGGCATGGGCGCATGGGCATAGCTTTCGCGGCGGCCGTTGCCGGTCGGCTCCACGCCCATCAGCCGGGCGTTCAGGCGGTCCTGCATATAGCCCTTGAGGATGCCGTCCTCGATCAGCACATTTTCGCGGGTAGGCGTGCCTTCATCGTCGATGGAGAGCGATCCGCGCCGGTTGAGGATCGCGCCATCGTCCACTACCGTCACGCCGGGCGCGGCGACGCGCTGCCCGATGCGGCCGGAAAAGGCGCTGGTGCCCTTGCGGTTGAAATCGCCTTCCAGGCCATGGCCGATGGCTTCATGCACCAGCACGCCCGGCCAGCCGGGGCCGAGCAGCACGGTCATCTCGCCTGCGGGCGCCGCGACTGACCGCATGTTGACCCGCGCTTGCGCCAGCGCCTCATCAATGGCGCGGTTCCAGATCGCCGCGTCCATGACCTGATCGTAGAGATAGCGACCGCCGATCCCGAAGGTGCCCGTCTCACGACGGCCATTCTCCTCCAGGATGATCGAGACGTTGAGCCGCACCAGCGGGCGGATGTCCGTCGCTGTGAAGCCGTCGGCGCGGACGATCTCCACCACCGACCAGCTTCCCGACAGGCTGACCGACACCTGCGCGACACGGGGATCGCGGGCGCGGGCGGCGGCGTCGATCCAGGCGCACAGCTTCACCTTCTCGGCGAAGGGCACGATCTCCAGCGGGTTGGCGTCGGTGTAGAGGTGACGGTTGGTCCGCTGCGGCGGCGGAGCGGGCTGGCCCTTGGCCGGGTCGAGCAGCGTCAACGTCTGCGCGGCGCGGCGGATCGCGGCTTCGCTGATGTCGTTGGCATGGGCAAAGCCGGTCATCTCGCCCGACACCCCGCGCAGGCCGAAGCCCGCGTCGGTCGAATAATCGGCGGTCTTCAGCCGCCCGTCATCGAAGCCGAAACTCTCGCTCGCCCGATATTGCAGGTAAAGCTCGCCATCGTCGCAGGCTTTGAGCGCCTCGGCAGTCAGGCGGCGCGCGCCATCGGGATCGAGCAGGCCCGGACGATAAAGCAGGCCACGGGCATCGGTGAATTGGGAAGCGAGATCGGTCATGCGCCCGATATAGAGTGATTTCGAAGCAGGTGAAGCCCCGCCGCCTCGGAACCGCTGGCAGCCCATAGGAAAATGGCGGTTTTGGGTGGAAGACGGACATCTCACACCCGTCATCCTGAACTTGGTTCAGGGTCCATTTCTCCGGATCAAGCCTCGGCTTGTGGGGCACGATGGATGATGAGCCGAAGACCAGCGCAGCTAAACAAGTTCAGCATGACGATGGAGGCAACGTCCGTCCTCGGCCGAAAACCGCTTCAACACCCCAAAGAAAAACCCCGCGCCGGGAAAGGGCGCGGGGTTTTTCCTTATTCGTCCGGGGCAGCTTGTTCAGCCCGCATGTTCGGCAAGGACGGTCAGTCCCTTTTCATTCACTTCCGCGAAGCCGCCCCGCACGGGAATGACTTCCGGCGCGGCGTTCGCGGAACTGAAAATCTGGAGCGCGCCGTCGCGGACGGTCGACATGAAGGGCGCGTGGCCTTCCAGCACGCCGAAGTCGCCATCGGTGCCGGGCACCACGACCTGCCAGACTTCCTCCGAACGGACGAGCTTTTCCGGGGTCACGAGTTCGAAATGCAGTGCCATTGTCTTTTCCCTGACCCCTCCCGCGCGGGGGAGGGGCTGTAAGCGTGCGGATCAGGCGGCTTCGGCGGCCAGCTTCTTGGCCTTTTCGACCACTTCGTCGATGCCGCCGACCATGTAGAAGGCCGCTTCGGGCAGATGGTCATATTCGCCTTCGACCACGGCCTTGAACGATTTCACCGTGTCTTCGATCTGGACGAACTTGCCCGAAATGCCGGTGAAGACTTCCGCGACGTGGAAGGGTTGCGACAGGAAGCGCTGGATCTTGCGCGCGCGGGCGACGGTCAGCTTATCCTCTTCGGACAGCTCGTCCATGCCCAGAATGGCGATGATGTCCTGCAGCGACTTGTACTTCTGCAGGATCGCCTGCACCGCGCGGGCGGTGTCATAATGTTCCTGACCCACGACGCGCGGTTCCAGAACGCGGCTGGTCGAATCGAGCGGATCGACCGCCGGATAGATGCCGAGTTCGGAGATGGCGCGGTTGAGAACGGTCGTCGCGTCAAGGTGCGCGAACGAGGTGGCCGGAGCAGGGTCGGTCAAGTCGTCCGCGGGGACGTAGACGGCCTGCACCGAGGTGATCGACCCCTTGTTGGTCGAGGTGATGCGTTCCTGCAGCGCCCCCATATCGGTCGCCAGCGTCGGCTGATAGCCCACCGCCGAAGGAATACGGCCCAGCAGCGCCGACACTTCCGCGCCCGCCTGCGTGAAGCGGAAGATGTTGTCGACGAAGAACAGCACATCCTGTCCTTCCTGATCGCGGAAATATTCCGCGATGGTGAGGCCGGACAGTGCGACGCGCGCACGCGCGCCCGGCGGCTCGTTCATCTGGCCGTAGACCAGCGCCACCTTGGAACCTTCGGAGATCGCATTGCCCTCGGCATCCTTGGCGATGACGCCCGCGTCGAGGAATTCGTGATAGAGGTCGTTGCCCTCACGGGTGCGTTCCCCCACGCCCGCGAAGACGGAGGTGCCGCCATGGCCCTTCGCGATGTTGTTGATGAGTTCCTGGATGAGCACGGTCTTGCCCACGCCCGCGCCGCCGAACAGGCCGATCTTGCCGCCCTTCGCATAAGGGGCGAGCAGGTCGATGACCTTGATGCCGGTGACCAGGATCGACGCGTCGGTCGACTGGTCCACGAACTCGGGAGCCTTGGCGTGGATCGGGGCGGAGAGGGTGGTCTCGATCGGGCCGCGCTCGTCGATCGGCTCGCCGACGACGTTCAGGATGCGGCCGAGCGTCGCGGGGCCGACGGGGACGCGAATCTGCGCGCCGGTGTCGGTCACTTCCTGCCCACGGGTCAGGCCGTCGGTCGAATCCATCGCGATGGTGCGGACGGTGTTCTCGCCCAGATGCTGCGCGACTTCCAGCACCAGCCGCTGGCCGTTGTTGCTGGTTTCCAGCGCCGAAAGAATGGCGGGGAGAGCATCGGGGAAGGTCACGTCGACGACAGCGCCGATGACCTGCGAGATGCGGCCTACATTGTTGGTGGTTGCCATGACTGCTTCCTTGCCTGCGTGATCCTAGAGGGCTTCCGCGCCCGAGATGATTTCGACGAGTTCGGTGGTGATCGCGGCCTGACGGCTGCGGTTATACTGGATGGTCAGCTTGTTGATGAGGTCGCCGGCATTGCGGGTCGCATTGTCCATGGCGGTCATCGACGCGCCCTGTTCGGACGCATTGTTTTCCAGCAGCGCCTTGAAGATCTGTACCGTCACGTTGCGCGGCAGCAGGTCGTCGAGGATCGCTTCCTCGCTCGGTTCATATTCCACCGTCGCGCCGATGGCGTTGCGGTCGGCGTCGGCCGGGATCTTCACCGGGATGATCTGCTGCTCGGTCGGAATCTGCGCGAGCGCCGACTTGAAGCGCGAGAAGAAGAGGTGCGCGACGTCGAATTTGCCGTTCAGATACATGTCCGTGAGTTCATGCGCGATCTGTTCGGCCTGGTTATAGCCCGGTTCCTTCGCGCCGGTGGTGTCGAACTGGGCGACGATCATGCCGGGAAAGGTGCGGTTGATGACCGGACGGCCCTTGCGGCCGATCAGGTAGAAGCGGACCGTCTTGCCCTGCTGGATCAGTTCATCGGCCTTGGCGCGGGCGGCCTTGACGATGTTCGCGTTGAACGCGCCCGCAAGGCCACGGTCGGAGTTGGCGACGACCAGCAGATGCACATCGTCCTTGCCGGTGCCCGCGAGCAGCGGCGAAGCGCCTTCGCCCGATCCACCCGCGATCTTGGACGCAAGGCTGGCGACGACGGCTTCGAGACGCTGGCTGTAGGGACGCGCAGATTCGGCCGCGGCCTGCGCCTTGCGCAGCTTCGCGGCGGCGACCATCTGCTTCGCCTTGGTGATCTTCTGGGTCGACTTCACCGACCCGATGCGGAGCTTCAGTTCCTTGAGGCTTGCCATCTTATTCCAGTCCGTTCCCAAGCTCGGTAAGCTTGACGGGCTTTGCCAGCCAGTCTTCGTAGCTCTTGAAAACCGCGCGGGTGTAAGGCTGCGCGTGATGAAAGTCGAACGCGGCCCGATCGGCCCAACGCTCGTAGATCATGATACCCGACCTATCGGCCATGGGGTGCGGATCGAAACGCTCGCACCCTTGTTCGGCCCGTGTCGCGGAAACGATTGCCGCCACCGCCCGACATGCTTCATCGAAACAGTCGGGCTTCAGCGTGATTTCCGCGAGATAGGTCAATGGCATCAGGCGAACGTCTTCCCAAACGCGTCGAGCGCCGCGACGAGCTTGCCCTTCGCGCCATCGCCCAGATCCTTGCTGTCGCGGATTTCCGCGAGGATATCGGCATGGTCGTGACGCAGATAGGCCAGCATCAGCTCTTCGTAACGGGTCACGTCGCCGACCGGGATATTATCCAGATAGCCGTTGGTGCCCGCGAAGATCGACGCGGTCTGCTCCTCGAAGGGCAGGGGCAAGAATTGCGGCTGCTTGAGCAGTTCCGTCAGGCGCGCGCCACGGTTCAGCAGCTTCTGCGTCGACGCATCGAGGTCCGAACCGAACTGGGCGAAGGCCGCCATTTCGCGATACTGCGCCAGTTCCAGCTTGATCGAGCCGGACACCTTCTTCATCGCCTTGGTCTGCGCGGCCGAGCCGACGCGCGACACCGACAGGCCCACGTTAATCGCGGGGCGGATGCCCTGATAGAAGAGATTGGTTTCGAGGAAGATCTGGCCGTCGGTGATCGAGATCACGTTGGTCGGAATATAGGCTGACACGTCGCCCGCCTGCGTCTCGATGATCGGCAGCGCGGTCAGCGATCCGTTGCCGTTGGCGTCGTTCATCTTCGCCGCGCGCTCCAGCAGGCGGCTGTGCAGGTAGAAGACGTCGCCCGGATAGGCTTCGCGGCCCGGAGGACGACGCAGCAGCAGCGACATCTGGCGATAGGCGACGGCCTGCTTGGAAAGGTCGTCATAGACGATGACCGCGTGCATGCCGTTGTCGCGGAAGAATTCGCCCATGGTGACGCCGGTATAGGGCGCCAGATACTGGAGCGGAGCCGGTTCCGAAGCGGTCGCGGCGACGACGATGGAATATTCCATCGCGCCATTTTCCTCAAGCTGCTTCACGATTTGCGCGACGGTCGAACGCTTCTGGCCGACGGCGACGTAGATGCAGTAGAGTTTCTTGCTCTCGTCATCGCCTGCATTGACGCCCTTCTGGTTGATGAAGGTGTCGATGGCGACGGCGGTTTTGCCGGTCTGGCGGTCGCCGATGATGAGTTCGCGCTGGCCACGGCCCACGGGGACCAGGGCGTCGATCGCCTTGAGGCCGGTCTGCACGGGCTCGTGCACCGACTTGCGGGGGATGATGCCCGGCGCCTTGACTTCCACGCGCTTGCGCTCGGTATATTCGATCGGACCCTTGCCGTCGATGGGATTGCCCAGGCCGTCCACGACGCGGCCCAGCAGGCCCTTGCCGACCGGAACGTCGACGATGGTGCCGGTGCGCTTGACGGTGTCGCCTTCCTTGATCTCGGCGTCCGAGCCGAAGATCACGACGCCGACATTGTCGGCTTCCAGGTTCAGCGCCATGCCCTGCACGCCATTGGCGAACTCGACCATTTCGCCCGCCTGGACGTTGTCGAGGCCATGGACGCGGGCGATGCCGTCACCCACGGTCAGCACGGAGCCGACTTCGCTCACCTGCGCTTCGGTGCCGAAATTGGCGATCTGGTCCTTGATGACCTTCGAGATTTCTGCGGCGTTGATATCCATGTTCAGCCTTTCAGCCTTTCATCGCGTGGGCGAGACTATTCAAACGGGTGCGGATGGAGGAATCGATCATCTGGCTGCCGATCCTGACGACCAATCCGCCGAGGATCGCGGGATCGACCTTCGCGTCGACCGCCACGTCGCGGCCGACACGCGCCTTGAGGCTCTTGCTCAGGGCGGTGATCTGGGTCTTGCTGAGCGCGTGGGCGCTGGTCACTTCGGCGCGGACCTCGCCCTTGTGATTCGACAGCAGCGTCTCATAGGCGCGGATAATCGCGGGAAGTTGCGACAGGCGGCGGTTTTCGGCCAGCACGCCCAGGAATTTGGCGGTGAGGGGATCGGTTCCCATCGATGCGGCCACGGCGGCGACCGCCTTGCCCGCCGCATCGCGACTCAGGACGGGGCTGTTGATGAGCTCCTTGAAATCCGCCGATTCCGCAATCGCGGCCTTGATCGCAGCAAGGCTCTCGGCAACGGTGTCGAGCGTCTTGCCGTCGCGGGCCAGATCGAACAGCGCCACCGCATAGCGGCCGCTGAGGCTAGCCTGAATACCGCCGGTAGTCTCCACGCGCTTACCGTCCTCCACTCAATTTGCCGGTCATGCAAAGAAGGGGGAGCAGCGATGCCCGTTCCCCTGTTGCGGGGCCGGTTAGCAGCGGGATTATGATGATGCAAGCCATGGCGCGCGATTCATTCGCATGGGGCAAGGCATGACCTATGGCTGCGCTCGCGCAAACCGGTCAAATGTTCAATTTTGCGGGTCGGCGGGGGCCAGCCGCCCCTTCTGGCAACGATAGACCAGCCGCTCATTGGGCTGGGCGGGCAGAAGGGCGGAAAGGTCGGAGCGAAGCGCAGCGATCTGCGCCAGCCGGTCGGAATCGCCGCCGCAACCCCGGATCGGCTTGTCCTTCACCAGCGCGCGCGCCTTGTCCATCACGTCGAGGTCGGGCAGCCAGCGCTGGATTCGCAATTGCCCCGTCGCCGGATCGAATTCGCTGACGGTGATGAAATTGCCTTCGCCGGGGATCATGGCGCGCTGCCATTTCGTGCCGGAGGAGACATATTGCGTCTGCCCGTCGACGCAGCCGCCCTCCGCCCAGTTGAATGGAATGTCGTTCGCCTGCGACACGGTGAGGCGGCTGCGGTTGACGTCGATGCGGCAGATATTGTCGCCCGCCCAGGCGAACGCCTTGTTGCCGGTCGCCTTGCCGCCGTCGGGCAGGACGATGCGTTCGTCGATGCTGGAGAAGCTGGGCTTGAGGAAGAACAGCCCCAGCGCCCCGAACAGCGCGATGCCGCCTCCCGCCAGCCACCATGTCGCGCGCTTCTCCCGCTTCTGCGTATAGAAGAGGCCGCCCGCGCCCAGGCACAGCACCGCGATGGCGAGCAGCACCGCCGCGCCCGCCATGGCGTTTTCGCGGGCGGAGATCACGCTGCGCTCGGCATCGTCGCGGGCCTTTGCCATCGCGGCTTCATGTGCGTCGGCCTCAGCCCGTTCGCTCTGTTCGGTCGCCTGCGCCTCGCGCTGGGTGATGGCGGCTTCGGCGGCGTCCGCCTCGGCCATGGAGCGGCAGGGGACCACCGTGTGCAGCGACGACACGCCCGCCTGCCGCAGGAAGGAGGCGACCTCCCGCCACGAAACCGCAAAGCCGAACTCCGCGTCATTGCCGTCGGACACCGATCCGAAGCTGTTGACGCCCAGCACCCGCCCGCAATCGTCCACCAGCGGCCCGCCGCTGTTCCCGGCGGCGAGCGGCGCGGTATGGAGGATCGTGTCGAAGCTCTGCGTCGAACGGCCCGAAGACACGTTGCCGCTGGTCTTCACCGTGCCCAGCGGTTCCACCATCTGCTTGAGGCCAAGGCCCTGCGCCCGGTCCACCGTGCCCGGATAGCCGATGGCGGTCACATGCTGCCCGTCGCTGACCGCGCCCGCATAGAAGGTGCTGACCGGCAGGCGGCCTTCCTCCAACTGGATCAGCGCCAGATCGTTGCCCGGCGAATAGGCGATGACGCGCCCGCCATAGGTCTTCGTCCCTTCCGAAGGGATCACGCCGATGACGAGATTCTTCTCCTCGCGCGTCAGTTCGACCACATGGGCGTTGGTTAGCACCTTGTCGGGCGCCACCGCGAAGCCGCTGCCGTGGCCGACGAAATAAGCGTCGCTGCCGTCCGTCGCGACCAGCACGACCCGCACCACGCCGCGCGCGGCGGCGGCGATATCCTGCTGTTCCGCCTGCGCCACCGCAGGCGCGGCGAGCAGAAGGATCAGGCAAAGGCGGCGGAGGAAAGCGACCATATGGCGCGCATACATATGCGAAGGCCGCTTTTAGGCAATCGGGAAAGTTACGGAAAGTCGGGAATGGAGGATTTGATCGCCAACCCATGATGCCGGCAGTGGGTGGTTTGCTGACTGTCTGTTTACTCCTCGCCTCCGTTTGTGCTGAACCGAGTCGAAGCCTGTCCTGAGCGCCCGCCTCGGCGGCAGTCGAAGAGGAACCAGCCTGAGTTTGGCGAAGGCTCTGCGCCTTGCTTCGTCCGGCGGAGGGCTCTGGCAAGCTTCGCTCGAATGGATGAATGATTGTCGATCGAACCTTGAGCAGGACAAACTCTAGCCGCTTCTCCGGCCGGAACCTTTGCCTGTCAGGCATCGCTCCGCACGGGGCGCGCCGAAGCGGATGCGGTTCAATAGCGGGCCGGGGCGGATTGAATCGACGGCTGGGCCATGTACTTCCGTCGAGCCGGGTGCCGCATCGCGATAGATCCAGATCGTGCGGCCTTTCTCCCGCTTGCGCCGCAGGATGCCTTCCGGCATGCGCCGGACGGGATCGCCTCCCTCCACCGCATATTGCGACTCATGCACGGTGAATCGACCCTCGCGCAGATGGACATCCATTTCCGCATCGACAAAGCTGCGTTTGATCAGAACCGCGCTTTCTCCTACCTCCAGCCGGATCGAAAAAGCCGCGCCGCATAGCAAACCCGGCCCCGCATAATCCGTGCGGGCATCATAAGGCAGGCCCGGCGGCGGCAGGGCGGCCTGAAGCAGGATCACGGCAAGGGGCAACATGACTTTCCTCCAACGCGAGGGAGGGAGGAGGGTAGGACGTGCGGCGTCTGTCCCGCTCGGCTTGAACGGGACAGACGCCGATAGGGATCAGGATCGGACGTCGGCTTCGGTGACGGGCGCCACCTTGATTTCGACGCGGCGGTTGGCGGCCTTGCCTTCTTCCGTGGTGTTGGAAGCGATGGGCTGCGTCTCGCCAAAGCCGCGCGTCGCGATGCGGGCGGACTGGACGCCGTGGCTGGTGAGGTAATTGGCGACCGACTGGGCGCGCCGTTCGGACAGGCCCTGATTATAGGCGTCGCTGCCGTCGCTGTCGGTGTGGCCGTACACGTCGATATAGGTCTTGGGATATTGCGCCAGAACCGATGCCACATCGTTCAGCGTCGGCTGGAACTGCGGCTGCACGGTGGCGCTATCGAAACCGAAGGTGATGCCCGATGGCATCCGCAGCAGCAGGTTGTCGCCGTCGCGGATCACATCCACGCCGGTTCCCGCCGTCTGCTCACGCAGCTTGCGCTCCTGCGCGTCCATATAGGCGCCGATGCCCGCGCCCGCGACGGCGCCGATGCCCGCGCCCAGGATTTTTTCGGTGCGGTCATGCCGTCCGCCGACCAGATCGCCCAGCAGATAACCGCCCAGCGCGCCGCCGATGCCCCCGATCGCGGCCTTCGAAACCTGACGATTTCCGGTTTCCGGATCGGTGGTGCAGGCAGTGGTCGCCAGCATCGCGGCAAGGCCCATGGCGCTCATGATGCGATAGGAAGTCTTCATCGGTCCTGATCCCTTATCCTTTTGCGTCCTTCGGGGACGATGACGTTCAAATGTCGATAAGCGTATTTTGTTCCACTAGCGAACTGAATGCATCATGAGGGGACTGTTGTGAAATTGAAAGAATAGGCGTTATAGGGAAGATATTGACCGCCATGGCCACGATCCCCCCTCATTCGCTGTCGCCCTTTCCCTGGGCCGATCTTTTCATCATCCTCGCGCTGGTGGCGTTGAATGGCGTGTTCGCCATGTCGGAACTGGCCATCGTATCGGCGCGCAAGCCGCGCCTGCAGGCGATGGAGAAGGCGGGGCGGCGCGGTGCGCGCTCGGCGCTGGCGCTGGCGTCCGATCCGGGCAAGTTCCTCTCCACCGTCCAGATCGGCATCACCCTGATCGGCATCGTCGCGGGCGCTTATTCGGGCGCAAGCCTTGGCGGGCCGGTGGGCGAGCGGTTGAAGCTGCTGGGCCTGTCGTCCAATGTCGCGGAAAATCTGGGCTTCGCGCTGGTGATCGGCGTGACCACCTATGCCTCGCTCATCATCGGGGAGCTGGTGCCCAAGCAGTTCGCGCTGCGCCGGCCCGAAGCCATTGCCGTGATCGTCGCCAAGCCGATGCAATGGCTGGCCAAGCTGACCGCGCCGCTGGTGTGGGTGCTGGACGGATCGAGCGCGCTGATCTTCCGCCTGCTGGGCATGACCCGCGAGTCGGAGGATCATGTGACGGCGGAGGAATTGCACCTGATCGTCGCGGAGGCCAGCCGGTCGGGCGTGATCGAGGAAAGCGAGCGGGCGATCATCTCCGGCGTGGTGCGGCTGGCCGACCGGCCGGTGCGCGAGGTGATGACGCAGCGCATGGATGTCGACTGGATCGACATCGGCGCGGACGAGGGGACGATTCGCGCCCGCTTGCTGGAAACGCCGCATACCCGCCTACCGGTGGGCCGCGGATCGGTGGAGGATCTGGTCGGGGTCGTGCAGGCGCGCGACATCATGGCGGCACTCTTTCGCGGCGAGGCGCTGGACCTAGAGGCGCTGATCCGCAAGGCGGAGGTGGTGCCCGATCAGGTCGATGCGATGGACGCGCTGGAGGTGCTGCGCCGCTCCGATGTGCCGATGGTGATGGTGCATGACGAATATGGGCATTTCGAAGGGATCGTGACGCCCGCCGATCTGCTGTCCGCCATTGCCGGGCATTTCGCTTCGGACCGGGACACGGACGAGGAGCCCGATCTGGTGGAGCGGGAGGACGGCAGCCTGCTGGTGTCCGGGCAGATGCCGGTCGACCAGCTGGCCGAACGGATCGGCATCGACCTGCCGGAGGACCGGGATTACGCCACGGTCGCGGGTCATGCCTTATGGTTGCTCAAGCGATTGCCGGAGGTGGGCGATCATGTGGACGATCAGGGCTGGCGCTTCGAGGTCGTCGACATGGATGGGCGCAAGATCGACAAGCTGCTCGTCGCGGAACGGTGAGGTCCCTGACCTCGTATCGTTCGCGCGCTTTTCCGCGAAGATGGGAATGCGCTATATAGGTCGAAGAGAAGGACGCTGTTCATGACGCAGCCTGCATCCAGCGCGGACAAATCGCCGGCGCAACTGATCGAAGAGAAGATCGAAGCTCTGGGCGACTGGAGAGGCGCGCTGCTTGCCCGAATTCGCACGCTGGTGAAAGAAGCCGATCCCGATGTGGTGGAAGAATGGAAGTGGCGAGGGGTGCCGACATGGTATCATGACGGGATCATCTGCACGGGCGAAACCTATAAGGACAAGGTCAAGGCGACCTTTCCCAGGGGCGCGGCGCTGGATGACCCCTCAGGGCTTTTCAACGCCAGTCTGGAAGGCAATACGCGGCGTGCCATCGACTTCCATGAGGGCGACGAGATGGACGCGGAGGCGTTCAAGGCGCTCGTCCGTGCTGCGGTGACGTTCAACGGCTCACGGAAATGAGGTGTGTTGTCCGCATTGGATGCGCATAGAGCGCGCGGTCACGCTAGTCAGGGACCGTTTCCGCCAAGACTCGTCGCCGAGCCTATTCTTCCGTCCGGAACAGCACTGTCTCGCCCACCAGCAGGAACAGCAGGAACGGCGCCCATGCCGCGAGGAACGGCGGATAAGCGCCCAGATTGCCCATGGCGAGCGAGAAGTTATCCGCCACGAAATAAGCGAAGCCCAACGCCATGCCCATGACGGCGCGGATGAAAAGCTGCCCCGAACGCGCCAGTCCGAAGGCCGCGACGGACCCCAGAATCGGCATCAATATGGCGGAGAGCGGCCCCGACAGCTTGTGCCACAAACTGCCCTCCAGTTCGGCTGTCGGCCGCCCCGCATCATGCAAGTCCGCGATGGCCGAGCGCAATTCGGTGAAGGTCAGCGCATCGGGGTCGACCTTCGCCAGCGTGAATTGCTCCGGGCGGATGTCGCGGCCGAAATGCACCGTGCCCAGTTCCCGCACCGTGCCGCGCGCCACGTCGAATTGCTGCGCACGTTCCAGCACCCAATTCTTCGCGCTCGCGTCATAACGACCCTTGGGCGCGCGCACGATGGTCGTCAGGCTGTTGCCGACCCGATTGTAGATATGGACGTTCCGCAACTGCGTCGCCGTTCCCCGCCCGGCCACGATGGTCGCGTTGACGAGGTTGTTGCCGTCCAGCACCCACGGATTGACTTTCACGCCGCTGTCTTGCGGGATCGGGCCGTAATCGACCGCCTGCCACGCGCTGAGCGCCGCCGTGGACCGCGCGACGACCCGCTCGTTGAAGGCATAGCTGATGAGCGCCACGCCCAGCGCCGACGCGATCAGCGGCGCCAGTATCTGATGCGCGGACAGGCCCGCCGCCTTCATCGAGATGATCTCGCTGTTCTGATTGAGCGTCGCCAACATGATGAGCGTGCCCAGCAGCACGGAAAATGGCAGAAATCGGGCAATGATCTGCGGCGCGCGCAAGCCCACATAATGCCATAATTGCGCGTCGCCATTGCCCGCATAGGCCAGGATGTCGCCGGACTCGCCCAACAGGTCGAGCATCTGGAGCACCACCACCAGCATCGCCAGCACGGCGAAGGTGCGGGTGAAGAACAGCCGCGCCATATAGAGGCTGATCTGGCGCGACGGGAAGAAATCGAACATCACGCCGCTCCCTGCGGTTCTTCTTGTTGGGTGGAGCTGCCGTTGCGCCGGTTGCCCGTCGGCAGGATGCTTCGCAGCTTCTTGCCGATCTTGGCGAAGGCGAATTCCAGTGCGCCGATGGGCTGGCCGCCGGGCCGGTGCGCGATCACATGATACATCCAGAAGATGAGCCCCGCCGCCAGCAGGAACGGCGCCCACAGCGCGATGATCGGATCGACCCGGCCCAGCGCGCCCACGCTTTCGCCATATTGGTTGACCTTGTGATAGGTCACGATGAACACGATGGAGAGGAACACGCCCAGCGCCGATGTCGACCGCTTGGGCGGAATCGCGAAGGCCAGCGCGGCGAGCGGCAGCAGCAGCATCATCACCACCTCCACCACGCGGAAATGGAAATTGGCGCGCACCTCGTTCCGCAGCTTCTGCGGCGTGGCGGGGTCATGGGCGATCTGGACCAGTTCGATGATGGTCTTTTCCCGGTCCACGTCGCGGCCGCGGAAGCTCTCTATCTGCGGCAGGTCGATAGGCAGATCGTGGCTGGAAAAGGACAGGATCCGCGGCGTCTTATATTTGGGCGCATTGTTGACCAGCACGCCGTCGCGCAGGCGGAAGATGATGGTGTCCGGGTCGTCCGTCGCCAGAAAGCTGCCCTGCGCCGCCGTCACGGCCAGCGATTGCCCGTCTTTCCCCTCGGCCCGCACGAAAATGCCCTGAAGATTGCGCCCTTCGTCCAGGCTGCGCTCGATCCGCATGGTCATACGCTTGCCGAGGCTGGTGAACTCGCCGACCTTGATCGATGCGCCCAACGCGCCGGAACGAAGCTCGAATCGCAGGGCTTCATAAGCGTGTCGCGAAAGCGGCTGGACGAAGCCCACGATGCCGAGGTTCAACGCCGCCATGCCGATCGCGAACAGATAGGGCACCCGGAGCAGCCGCCCGTAGGACAGGCCCACTGCCCGCATCACGTCCAGTTCGGACGTCTGCGCCAGCTTGCGGAAGGCCAGCAATATCCCCAGCATCAGCCCGATCGGAATGCCGAGCGACAGATATTCCGGCAGCATGTTCGCCAGCATCCGCCACACGACGCTGACCGGTCCGCCCTCCGCCGCGACGAAGTCGAACAGGCTCAGCATCTTGTCCAGCACCAGCAGCATGGCGGCCACGACCAGCGTGCCCAGCATGGGCAGGGCGATCAGGCGGGCGAGGTATCGGTCGATGGCAGTCAGCATTTCAATATGTCGTCGTCCCATCACCATGTTTTGGCCGCAAAGCCGGACCATATGCGAGTCAAGGAAAGTGGGGCGAACAGGGGCTCGCCGTCCGATCCGTTCGGGCGGCTATAGCTGCCAGGAGTGTATTGGTCATGTTGAAAGTTGTTGCGGGCCTGATGTCGGTGGGGGCCTTGTTCGCCGCCGCCCCGGCATGGGCCGGACATGGCGAGATCGGAAACGACATGAATCTGTGCGCCGCTTCGGCCAAGGGGCCGGCGGTGCTGATCGACGTGCGCGGTTTTGCCGCCGCGACCGGCAATGTGCGGCTGCAATCCTATCCCGCCACCAGGAATGCGTGGCTGGCCAAGGGCGCATGGATCAATCGTATCGAGACCGCCGCGAAGCCCAGCAACGGCGTCATGCGCTTCTGCATGCCCGTGCCGGAGCCCGGCAAATATGGCATCGCCGTGCGCCATGACCGCGACGGAAACGGAAAGACCGACATCTCCCGCGATGGCGGCGGCTTTTCCAACAATCCGGGCATCAGCATCTTCAATCTGGGCAAGCCTTCGGTCGACAAGGTGGCGTTCCAGGCCGGGCCGGGCGTGACCCGGATCACGATCAACCTCAAATATATGTGACGATATAGCCATGGTCCGCGTCGCGCTCCTGTCCAATCCCAAATCCACGGGCAACCGGCAGACCCTGCCGCGCGTGCGGAGCTATTGCGCCAGTAATCCCGACATCTTCCATTATGAGGTGGAGCATGTCGACCAGATCGGCCGGGCGTTGCAGACCATCGCCCGCGTCGATCCCACCGTCATCGTCATCAACGGCGGCGACGGCACGGTGCAGGCGGCGCTGACCGAGCTTTATCAGGGCGAGCATTTTCCGGGCCGCGTGCCCCCCATCGCCGTGCTGCCCAATGGCAAGACCAACCTGATCGCGCTCGACCTCGGCATCCATGGCGATCCGATCAAGGCGCTGGAGCGGATCGTGGAGATCGCCAAATCCGGCGTCGACGATCATGTCGTCGCCCGCGAGCTGATCGCGCTGTCGGACGGGCGGGCGGAAACGCGGCCGGTGCTGGGCATGTTCCTGGGCGGCGCGGGCCTTGCCGATTCGATCCTCTATTGCCGCAACCAGATCTATCCGCTGGGCCTGTCCAACGGCCTCAGCCATTTCCTGACGGCCATCGCCGTGCTGGTGTCGCTGTTGTTCGGCATCCGCGCCCGCTTCCTGCCGCCGTCGAGCAATCCGGTCCGCATCTCCCTGATCCGGGAGGGCGAGCTGGCGGGCCGTTTTTCCGTGCTGATCGTGACCACGCTGGAAAAGCTGCTGCTGGGCACGCGTCCGGGCGACAGCCAGCGCGGCAACATGAAGCTGATGGCCGTGGACCAGAGCCTGCCCGCCCTGCTTCGCCTCGGCTGGGCCAGCCTGTTCCGCCGCATGGGCAAGACCAAGATGCAGGGCATCCATCTGGAACAGGGCGACACGATCCGCATCGAGGGCGACCATAGCAGCGTCATCCTCGACGGCGAGCTGTTCGAGGCGTCGGAGGGCCACCCCATCGTCTTGCGTTCGACCCAGCCGGTGCCCTTCCTGCGCCTCGCGGCCTGACGCCAGCCGTCGTCAGTCGGCGCTGTCGGGATAGGTGATGAATTCCAGCAGCGATCCGTCCGGATCCCGGAAATAGACGCTCCTGCCTTTTCCCCGGCAGCCATGCGTCTCGACGATCCCGGTGTGGCTTTCCACCCCGCAGGCTTCCAGATGGGCCAGCGCTTCTTCGATCGGTCCATGCCATTCGAACGCGATGTCGCTATTGCCCGCCGCGACCGGGTTCTTCGCCAGCTTTTCCGGCCCCACCTTCAGCCCCGGTCCATGGACATTCAATTGCTGCGCGCCCAGCTTATAGGTGCGAAAACCCTCCACCGGCGCGCTGATCTCCACTCCGAGCACCTTGCTGTAGAAGGCGTCGGAAATCGCGAAGTCGCTGACCTTGATGACATTGTGGTCGAAAGTGATTTGCGGAGGCATGATCGTTTCCCGTCCTTATGGCGACGCATTCACGCTTAACAAATCCACGCTCTTCCTCCTATGCTTGCCATGCATCAAGGGAGAAGCATCTATGTGTCATATGCTGACGGCCGCTCTGGCCGCGGTGAGCCTGTCCTCCATCGCCAGCGCGCAAACCCCCGCGCCCGCAGCCGCCACGCCACCGCAAAGCGGGATCGGCGCGGACATCGCAGGCGACATGGACGCCCTCATGACGCTCTATCGCGACCTCCACGCCAATCCCGAACTGTCAGGACAGGAAACCGCGACCGCCGCCAAACTCGCCCGCCGCCTCAAGGCGATGAAGTTCGACGTCACCGAAAAGGTCGGAGGCACCGGCGTCGTCGCGGTGATGAAGAACGGCTCCGGCCCCGTGCTGCTGATCCGCGCGGACATGGACGCCTTGCCCGTCACCGAACAGACCGGCCTCCTTTTCGCCTCCAAGGTCCGCGCCAAGACCGCGGAGGGCGTCGACACCGGCGTCATGCATGCCTGCGGCCATGACACGCACATGACCGCCTTCATCGAGTCGGCGAAGCTCCTTTCCGCCCGCAAG
>JASGDV010000188.1:0-2604 GCA_049841255.1 Sphingobium sp. | reverse complement strand
GTGGCGCTGCCCGGAGGCGGCGACGCGCGGCAGGATTTCCATTTCGCGGTCCGCGCGCTCGACAAGGAAGGCGGCGGCGACCGCGAACCCGCCCGTTTCGAAAGGCCCTGAACGATGCGCGACCGATCCTCCCCTCCCCGCCGCTTCACCGGTCGTCATATGGCGGCGATCCTGATCGCCTTCTTCGGCGTGGTGATCGCGGTCAACATGCTGATGGCGACGATGGCCGTCCGCTCCTTCGGCGGCACCGTCGTGGACAACAGCTATGTGGCGAGCCAGAAATTCAACGGCTGGCTGGAACAGGCGCGGGAGCAGGACCGGCTTGGATGGAAAGACGATGTGACGCTGACGAAAGGGCGGAATATCCGCCTTGCCCTGTCCGACACCGTAGCCTCGCCGATCAGGGGCGCAACCGTCAGCACCATCGCGCAGCATCCGCTGGGACGCGCGCCGGACGTCGCTCTTGCCTTTCATGAAAACGCGGAAGGCGTCTATCTGAGCGGGCGACCGCTGCCCGCCGGGCGCTGGCAGTTGCGTTTCGACATCCGCCATGCAGGCGGGGAGCAGCATCTGCTGCGGGAGATCGACTGATGGCGACGCAGCCGATAGAAATCGAGCGGGACGATTCATGCGAAAGTCTGTTCGCCGTCCCCGGCATCCATTGCGCGGGCTGCATCTCGAAAATCGAGAACGGCCTTGCCAAAAGCCCCGGCATCCTTTCCGCGCGCGTGAACATGGCGGCCAAGCGCGTCGCCATCCGCCACGATCCCGCGCTGACGCCACCCGCGCTCAAGGCGGAGATCGCCGCGCTGGGCTTCGAGGCGGAACCGCTGGCCGATCCGGGCGTGGACCTGTCGGCCGCCGAGAATAAAGGGCTGGTCCGGGCTCTCGCCGTCGCCGGTTTTGCGGCGATGAACATCATGCTGCTGTCGGTGTCGGTCTGGTCCGGCGCGGACGGCGCGACGCGCGAGATGTTCCATTGGCTCTCCGCGCTGATCGCGCTACCGACCGTCGCCTATTCGGGGCGGCCCTTCTTCCGTTCGGCGTGGGCGGCGCTGCGGCATGGACGCACCAATATGGACGTGCCGATCAGCATCGGCGTCCTGCTGACCACTGCCATGAGCCTGTATGAGACGGCGACCAACGGACCGCATGCCTGGTTCGACGGCGCGGTCATGCTGCTGTTCTTCCTGCTTGCGGGGCGCTGCCTCGACAGCATGATGCGCGGGCGGGCGCGGGCAGGCGTCGCCGCCCTGCTCAAGCAGACTGCGCCCGGCGCGCTGGTGCTGGAAGCGGACGGGCAAAGCCGCTGGACCGTCTCCACCGCCCTGCGTCCGGGCATGAGGATGCTGGCGGCGGCAGGAGAGCGGCTGGCGGCCGACGGGCGCGTGGTCGAAGGGGAAAGCGGCCTCGACATCGCCTTCCTGACCGGCGAAAGCGCCCCCGTGCGCGTCCGCCGGGGCGATATGGTGCAGGCGGGCGCGCTGAACGTCGAAGCGCCCCTCACCATAGAAGTGACCGCTGCTGGTCCGGACACGGTCATCGCCGACATCGCCCGCCTGATGGACGATGCGGGTCAGGGCAAGTCGCGCTATGTCCGCCTCGCCGACCGGGCCGCGCGCTATTATGCGCCCTGCGTTCATTTGCTGGCGGCGCTGTCCTTTGCCGGATGGATGATCGCCGGGGCAGGCGTGCATCATGCGTTGCTGATCGCCGTGGCGGTCCTGCTCATCACCTGCCCCTGCGCGCTGGGGCTGGCGGTTCCGGCGGCGCAGATCGTCGCCTGCGGCGCGCTGATGCGGCGCGGCGTGCTGGTGAAGGACGGGTCCGCGCTCGAACGTCTGGCCGAGGTGAGCGAAGCCGTGTTCGACAAGACCGGGACGCTGACGCTCGGCCGCCCGGTGCCCACCAATCTGTCCCGCCTTGCCGACGAGGACCGTTCCATCATCCTCAGCCTTGCGCGGGCCAGCCGCCACCCGCTCAGTATCGCGCTGCGCATGGCGCTGGAGGCGGAAGGCGTCACCCCTGCCCCGCTCGACCAGCTCCGCGAAACGGCGGGCGAAGGCATGTCCGGCGAGCTGCATGGCGAAGCCGTATCGCTGGGCAGGCCGCGCAGCCTCATCAACCTGTTCGGCCTCGCCACGGAATATCGGCGGGACGGCCATAGCGTGCTGCTGCATTTCACGGATGCGCTCCGTCCCGATGCGCTAGAAACCCTGCGGTCGCTGCGCGACATGGGCCTCAAGACGCTGATCGCCAGCGGCGACCGGCCCGAAGCGTTGGAAGAGATCGCCCGGCAGACCGGCACGACCGCGATCGGCGCGCTCCGCCCCGCCGACAAGCTCGCGCTGATCGACCGGCTCAAGGATCGGGGCGAACGCATATTGATGGTGGGCGATGGCCTGAACGACGGCCCGGCGCTCGCCGCCGGTCACGCCAGCATGGCCCCCGCCTCCGCCAGCGACGCCAGCCAGTTGACGGCCGACGCAGTGTTTCTGGGCGACCGCTTTGCCCCCGTCGCCGTCGCGGTGCGGGCCGCGCGGCGAACCGTGCGCGTCGTGAAGCAGAATTTCGCGCTCGCCATCGGCTATAATGCGCTGGCGG
>JASGDV010000187.1:0-8326 GCA_049841255.1 Sphingobium sp. | reverse complement strand
GTTGCACGCCCTTCCGCCATCTGGGCTTCTTCCCGGACATGGCCCCGGTGTGGGACTGGATGCGCGGACGGGCGGCGGACAAGGCCGAAGCGGATGTCATGAACCTCTTCGGCTATACCGGCGTCGGCACGCTGGCGATGGTGGCGTCGGGCGCGAAGCTGGTGCATGTCGACGCCTCGAAGAAATCCGTCGCGCAGGCCCGCGCCAATGCGGCGCTTTCCGGACTGGAGGACAGGCCGGTCCGCTGGATCGTCGACGACGCCGCCAAATTCGTCGCGCGTGAGGTCCGGCGCGGGCGGCGCTATGACGGCATATTGCTCGACCCGCCCAAATATGGACGCGGACCGGACGGCGAGGTCTGGCGGCTGGAGGAGGACCTGCCGGGCCTGGTCGCCCACTGCCGCCAGCTTCTCGACGCCGACAGCCGCTTCCTGTTCCTCACCGTCTATGCCGTGCGCATGTCCGCGCTCGCCATCGGGGAATTGTTGAAACAGGCTTTCGCGGACCTGCCCGGCACGGTCGAAGCAGGCGAGCTGGCCGTGCGCGAAGAGTCGCGCGGGCTGCTGCTCCCGACCGCCATCTGGGCGCGCTGGAGCCGCTGACGAAGCCTCAGCCGCGCGGGCGGAACAGCGGCAGCATCCGGCTCAGCACTTCGTCCCGGTCCAGGAAATGATGCTTGAGCGCGCCCAGCACATGCAGCGCGAGCAGGACATAGATCGCCTTCACCATCAGCTTGTGCACGCCGCCCAGCGCCTTCGACAAATCCTCGCCCTGCGCGATGGGCAGGTTGGGCGCGGGGATCGCGCCGTAAAGCGGTACCTCCGGCGCGCCGCCCGCCGACACGGCGGCCCAGCCGAGCAGGGGTGCCCCGATCATCAGCACATAGAAGAGGATATGCGTGGCCCGCGCGAAGATGCGTTCCCACTGGGCCATTCCGTCGGGAAAGGCGGGCCAGGGATGCGCGAACCGCCAGCCCAGCCGGATGAGGCTCAGCAGCAGGATGGTGAGGCCGACCGATTTATGCAGCGCGAAATAGCGCATCCCGTCGGCGGGCAGCTTCGCCTCCTCCATCCATCCGCCAAAGGTCGCGTTGGCGAAGATCAGGACGAAGATCGTCCAGTGAAGCAGGATCGAGACCGTGGAATAGCGGCTTCTATTCTCGCGCATGATGCATCCTCCCGGTTTCTTGGGAGGGTATCACATAATTTGCAGCGCGATAGTCATGCGATGGCGGTTTGCGGCCAAGGGCGGACATCCCACCTTCGTCATCCCGGCGGAAGCTGGGATCTCTCTGGGGTCTGATTGCGCCTCAAGAAGAGAGATGCCAGCTTTCGCTGGCATGACGGGCATCCCCTAAATTGAAGTGCACCGTGCTCCTGCGAAGGCACTCGAACGAGACAAGTGGCTCGTGAGAGCCCAGATCAGGCGGTGGAACTGGGCTCCTGCCTTCGCAGGAGCACGGCTGAGTCTAAGCAGACCGTCCGCCACCCAAAGCCGCCTTTTAGCATCGCAGACCGGGCAATCCGCCCGCGTTCCTCACCGCTCCACCCGGATTTCGAACAGCTTCGGCCAGTTCTTGCCTGTCACGAACAGCCGGTCCCCCGCCGCGTCATAGGCGATGCCGTTCGCCACTGCCTCGCTGTCGCGCACCCCCGCCGCCTTCAGCAAAGGGGCGATGTCGATCCAGTCGATCACCGCTCCCGTGCGCGGGTCGATACGGGCGATGCGGCTGTCATACCAGATATTCGCCCAGATCTCGCCCTTCACCCATTCCAGTTCGTTGAGCCGCTCGACCGGGCGGCCGTTCCAGCTCACGGTGATGCGCTGGTCCTCGGTCAGCCGATCGGGATCGAGGAAGCGCAATTGCGCGCTGCCGTCGCTCATGATGAGGTGCCGCCCGTCCTGCGTCAGCCCCCAGCCTTCGCCCTTGTAGCGAAAGGTCGAGACCGGCGAGAAATCGTCCAGTTTCCACACGAAACCCCGCTCATGCTGCCATGTGAGGCTGATGAGCCGGTCTTTCCAGTTCACGATCCCCTCGCCGAAAAAGGGCCGCTCGACGATGCGGCGCCGGAGGACCTTGCCGTCTTTCAGGCGGAGCTTGCGGATTTCCGATTGCCCGGCAAGGCCCGTGCTTTCGTAAAGCGCGCCATCATGGAAGAAGAGCCCTTCGGTGAACGCCCTGGGATCATGCGGATAGGCTTTGACCAGCTTCCACGGCGTGTCGGCATGGGCGGGAAGGGCGATGAAAAGAAACAGCGCCGTCAGCAGGCCCCGCGCAAACCTGGCGGTTAAAATGGCGCCGATCATCCGGCGGCCTGCTCCATCATCGCGGCGAGCCACGCCGGAAGCAGCGCAGGTTCCAGATCCTCCACCCGCCGCAGTTCGATGGACAGGCCAAGGTCGGGCAGGGCGGCGCGCTGGCGCTTTTCGTCCGCCCGCTCCAGCGGCACGGCGACAAGGCGGCGGTTCACCTTGTTGCGGTAATGCATCCGCGCGGTGTTTTCCTGCCCGACATAGCAGCCCTTGTCATAATCGACGCCATGCAGTTCCTCCGCATTGGTTTCCAGCCAGAGCGTCTGGTCCTGCCCCAGTTCGCCCGCGCCTTCGAACACGCCAAGGGCCAGCCGATGCGCGCGAAAGGCCGGGGCGGCATCCCCTTCGCCGACGGGCGCGATCCAGCGATGGCCGAGCGCGGGCAGGCGCGGGTCGATCGGCCTGTCCGCCGCATGGGGCGACCAGTGCGCGGCCAGACCTTCCTCCCGTGCGATCGTCACCTTCCGGCGCAGGCGATAGAGGGTCAGCCGTTTCGTCAGCGCATCGGCCTGCGCGGCCTCGCAGTCGATTAGCACGTCCTCGCCATCGGCCCACAGGATGAAGTCGAACAGCGCCTTCCCCTGCGGCGTCAGCAGGCCGGTCCAACGCGGTTCGCCTTCTTTCAGCCCCATGACGTCGCGGGTCAGCAGGCCCTGAAGGAAGGGACGGGCTTCCTCGCCCGAAATTCTGAGGATCGCGCGGTCGCGGAGGGTGGTGCCGGTCATCGGCTTTAGGTAGGACAGGCTGCATCCATATCCAAGCGGTGAACGCCATGCCCCAGACATTCGACCTGATCCTCAAGAACGGCACCGTCCACACGCCGGGCGGCGCGGAAAGCGTGGACGTGGGCGTGCGCGGCGGAAAGATCGCCGCCATCGGCGCGGCGCTGGGCGATGCGGGCGAGGCGATCGACTGCGCGGGGCTGGACGTGCTGCCGGGCTGCATCGACAGCCAGGTCCATTTTCGCGAACCGGGCCTCGAATATAAGGAAGACCTCGAATCGGGCAGCCGCGCGGCGGTGCTGGGCGGCGTCACCGCCGTCTTCGAGATGCCCAACACCAATCCCAATACGGACAGCGAGGAACGGGTGCGCGACAAGCTCGCCCGCGCCCGTCATCGCATGTGGTGCGACCATGCCTTCTATGTCGGCGCGACGGCGGACAATGCGGAGCGATTGAAGGAACTGGAGCGCATCCCCGGCACGGCGGGCGTCAAGATCTTCATGGGCGCGTCGACCGGCAGCCTGCTGGTGGACGACGACGATGCGCTTTCCCGCGTGCTGGCGAGCGGCTGGCGGCGCGTCGCCATCCATGCGGAAGACGAAGCGCGGATGAACGCCCGCAAGGATCTCCGCGTCGAGGGCGATCCGTCCTCCCACCCCGTCTGGCGTGACGACGAAAGCGCGATGATCGCCACGAAGCGGATCATCGCCCTTGCCCGCAAGGCGCGGCGGCGCATCCACATCCTGCATGTGACGACGCCCGCCGAACTGGAATATATCGCGCAGAACAAGGACATTGCCACCTGCGAGGTGACGCCCCAGCATCTGACGCTGGCCGGCGAGGACGCCTATCCCCGCCTTGGCACCTATGCCCAGATGAACCCGCCGATCCGGTCCGCCGCGCATCGCGAGGGCCTGTGGCGCTGGCTCAACCAGGGCGTGCCCGATGTGTTGGGCAGCGACCACGCGCCCCACACCATCGAGGAGAAGGCGAAGACCTATCCCGCCTCGCCCAGCGGGATGCCCGGCGTGCAAACGCTGGTGCCGCTGCTTCTCAATCATGTGGCGGAGGGGCGGCTGACGCTGCGCCGCTTCATCGAACTGACGTCGTCGGGGCCGCAGCGCGTCTTTGGCCTTGTCGGCAAGGGACGGATCGCGCTTGGCTATGACGCGGATTTCACCGTGGTCGACCTCAAGAAGCGGTGGACGGTGGGCAAGGACTGGTTCGCCTCGCGCTGCGACTGGTCGCCCTTCGAGGGGATGGAGCTTAACGGCAAGGCCGTGGGCACCATCATCCGCGGCCATCGCGTGATGTGGGAAGACGCGCTCGCCAACGAAGCCGTAGGCGAGCCGGTGCGGTTCGAAGCGACGGAATTTTCCTAAGCCGCCGCCATCCGGTTGCGGCGGGCGGCGGTCAAGCTGTCGCTCGCGAACAGGATCAGGCCCAGCCAGATCAGCGCGAAACTCACCATCTGCCCATGGTTCAGCGTCTCGCCGAACAGCAGGATACCGGACAGGAACTGCAATGTCGGCGCGACGAATTGCAGCAGGCCCAGCGTCGCCATCGGCAGGCGGTGCGCCGCCACGGCGAACAGCACCAGCGGCACCGTCGTCATCGCGCCGCTCACGATCAGCATGGTGGTGGTGAAGCCGTCCCGTCCGAACATGAGTCCCCCCTGAGCCGTCAGCCAGCCGAGATAGGCCAGCGCGACCGGCGTCAGGATCAGCGTCTCCGCGCCCAGCCCCGCCATCGGCGCGACCGGCGTCATCTTGCGGATCAATCCATAGAAAGCGAAGGAGAAAGCCAGCAATATGCTGATCCAGAGCGTCGTCAGCGCCGATGCCGCCATGATCGCGACGCCGATCCCCGCCACCCCGATCGCCAGCGTCTGTCCCCGCCGCAGCCTTTCCTTGAGCACCAGCACGCCCAGCGCGACATTGACCAGCGGGTTGAGGAAATAGCCCAGGCTCGCGGCGATCACATGATCGTCGTTCACGGCCCAGATATAAGTCGTCCAGTTGGTCGCGATGAAGACCGAACTCGCCGCGAGCGGCAGCAGCAGGCGCGGCGTGGTCAATGCCTCCCGCAACGGCCCCATCGCCCGGCGCGCCGCCAGCAGCGCGAGGATCAGGAACAGCGACCAGACGACGCGATGCGCCACCAGTTCGAACGGGCCGACATGGTGCAGCAGCTTGAAGAAGATGGGCAGCAGCCCCCAAAGGCCATAGGCCCCCAGCGCGGCCAGCAGGCCGCTGCGCGCCTCCTCCGCCTGCTGCGCGCTGGCGCTCAAAACAGCCCGCCGCCCATGAACAGCCGGAGCGCCCCGAACGCCGCGACGATCAGGCAGAAATTGCGCCCGCCATTTTTGGACGAGAACATGCCGACAAAGGCGCCGAACAACGCCATCGGCACCAATATCCAGTTGAGCGCGCCAAGCAGCGGCAGCACGGCCGGGATCATCAGGATCAGGGTGACGAGGCCGATCAGGGCGGACAGGATGTTGAGCATGGCGGTCACATGGCCCTTCCGCCCTGCAAGGGCAAGCACCCCGGCCATGCCATTATGCGTGAATTGGCCTGCTTGCGGAATGTTTACTTGGGTTTCGGCCAATTGCGGACGTTCTTTTTCCCTTCTCCCCTTGTGGGAGAAGGATACGAAGCCTTGCGAGCGGAGCGAGCTTAGGCGGAGTTGGATGAGGGGTGGCTACACCGATGTGACGCCGCATCCCCCTCACCCAGCTACGACTAGGGCAGCAAGCTGCCCAAGTCTTCGCAACCCTCTCCCCCATGGGGCGAGGGATAAACTTATGTCCGCTATCCACCCAAAACCGCCATCGTCCAAAAAAATGCCGATTCACCAAAACTCCTAACGGAAAATTAACTTCCACTCTTCATCCCTTGTTTACGAAGGAGTGAAGCTATGGCGTTTTCCCGGTCTTTCTGCATGGCGGCGGCGCTGTTGATCCTGCCGCTCGCGGCCTGTGGCAAGGATGACAAGAACGCCAATCTCGCCGCGCTGGATGCGCAGCTCACCAATAATATGGTCGATCCGGCGCTGAAAAGCGCGCTGGCCGACCAGATCGTCGTCGATCCCAAGCTGGCGGGCCAGTCCAACCGCAACGCCGTGCGTCCCGCCGACAAGCCCGCCAATGCCGCGCTGCCCGTGCTGACCGGCGACGCGGCCAAGGCGCTGGCGCAGGCGGTGCAGCGCGCGGGCGGCAAGTTGCTCGCAGCGCCCGCTCCGACCCAGGGCGGACAGATGGAATCGACCGTGACGCTGGGCGCGCTGGCCCGCGAACAGGCGCAGCGGACAGGCGGCAAGAATTGCAGCAAAGAACTGGTCTACGGCCCCCAATGGTCGCAGCGCCTGCCCGAACCCTTCACCCTTTATCCCGGCGCGCAATTGCTGGAAGCGGCGGGGGCGGAGAAGGACGGCTGCACCCTGCGCGCCGCCAGCTTCACCACGCCGGTGCCCAAGACGAGCGTCATCGACTATTATTTCACCCAGGCCCGCCGCGCCGGTTTCGATGCGGAACATCGCATTATCGACGGCGACAATGTGCTGGGCGGCACGCGCAAGGATGACGGCGCGGCCTATTTCCTGCTGTTCACCGATGCGCCGGGCGGCAGGACCAATGTCGACATCATCGCCGACAATGGCCGCTGAACGGGATCGATTCCGCGCATAGCCGCATTTCTCGATGAAGCCCGCGCATCGCAACCCGGCGCCCCCGCGAAGAGGCATCCGCCTGCTCCACCCGCATAGCGCCATTTCCTTTGCCGCGATTTCCCTTTAGGGCGGGCGGCATGAACAATCTGCTTCTCGTCATGGGCGGCGGCGCGGTCGGTTCCGCGCTGCGTTACCTGCTGGGACGGCTGGCCGGGCATATGTTGCCGGGCGCGGTCTGGCCCTGGGGGACGTTCGCCGCCAATCTATTGGGCGGCCTCGCCATGGGCTTGCTGGCGGGATGGCTGGCGCGGTTCAGCGCCGTGCCGGGCGAACCGATCCGCCTGCTGCTGGGCGTGGGCCTGCTGGGCGGCTTCACCACCTTCTCCTCCTTCAGCCTCGAAACCATGCTGATGATCGAGCGCGGGCAGATCGCCATGGCGCTGGCCTATGCGCTGTTCTCCGTGGTTTGCGCCCTGATCGCGCTGGCCGCCGGCCTGACGCTGATGCGGAGCGTCGCATGAAGGGGCGTCCTCCCGGCAAGCCTTCCGGCCCTTCGCGCGGCCGCAAGTCCGGCGGCCCTGCTGCACCCGGCCGCGCCCGTGGCGCTGCCAAGGCGGCGCAGGCGCGCAAGACCGACGGCGCGAAGCCCAAGGCCCCATCCAAACCCGCCGCCGCGCCCGCCAAGGCCACCCCCGGCAAGGGCGTCACGCTCGACGTCCGCCAATATCGCGTGAACGCGGACGATGACGGCATCCGCCTCGACCGCTGGTTCCAGCGTCATCTGCCCGATGTCGGCTTCAACATCGTGTCGCGCTGGTCGCGCACGGGCCAGCTTCGCGTCGACGGCGCGCGCGCCGCCCCGGGCGACCGCATCGCGGAGGGGCAGACCATCCGCGTCCCCCCCGCCGAACCGAAGGCTGCCGCTTCCGACAAGCCGAAGCGCGCCCGCACCATCGACCTGACGCCGGATGAGATCGCCTTCGCGCAGGAAATGGTCATCCATCGCGACGGACAGGCTATCGTCATCAACAAGCCCCCCGGCCTCGCCACGCAGGGCGGGACCAAGACCGACGATCATGTCGACAAGCTGCTCGACGGCCTGATGTTCGATCTGGAAACGCGCCCCAAGCTGGTCCACCGGCTGGACAAGGACACGTCGGGCGCGCTCCTGATTGCCCGCACCTCCCGCTCGGCGGCGCATTTCGCCAAGGCCTTCTCCAGCCGCACCGCGCGCAAGGTCTATTGGGCCATCGTCATGGGCGTGCCCAGCATCGAGGACGGGATGATCGAACTCCCCCTCGCCAAGCAGCCGGGCACCGGCGGCGAGAAGATGCATGTGGACGAGGCGGAGGGGCTGCCCGCCCGCTCGCGCTATCGCGTGATCGAGCGCGCCGGGAACCGTGCCGCCTGGGTCGAGCTGCAACCCTATACCGGCCGCACCCACCAGCTCCGCGTCCATATGGCGGCGATCGGCCATCCCATCGTCGGCGACGGGAAATATGGCGGCAAGGAGGCGTTCCTCTCCGGCTCGATCAGCCGCAAGATGCACCTCCATGCCCGCCGCATCCGCGTCGATCATCCCGATGGCGGGCGGATCGACGTGAAGGCGGAGCTGCCCGATC
>JASGDV010000186.1:0-10215 GCA_049841255.1 Sphingobium sp. | reverse complement strand
CGCGGCTGGAGGGGGATCGGTGGGTGCCGACCTTTCCCAACGCCCGCTATGTGCTGGGGAAGCGCGACCTCGATTTCTTCAGCCAGCCGGGCAGCGACGACCTTCAGCATCCCGCCTATTTCGATTCCGTCCTGCCGGTAATCGAAGCGGGACAGGCCGACATCATCGATGGTGAAAAGGTCATTCTGGGCAAGGTGGATGACGGTCTTTGGGTGCGGCCCGCTTATGGCCATTCGCCCGGATGCAGCACCGTCCATGCCCGGCGCGGCGGGCCGAAAGCCCTGTTCTGCGGTGACGTGCTGCACCATCCGATTCAACTGGTCCGGCCGGACGCGCATTTCGTCTATGACTATGACGGCGACATGGCGGAGCAGAGCCGCATGGCGTTGATCAGGGACGTGCTCAACACCGATACGCTAGTATTGCCCGCCCATTTCCGCTTTGGGCTGGCGGGCTATATCAGGGGCGAGGAGGGCGCGCTGCGCTACGAATTGCCGGAGCAGGCATGAAGGCATGCGCGCGCTTGTTCCCGGTGGATGGAGCGCCTAGATTTGCTGGATGACGGCCCGTTCATTGACCCCTGGCGAAATCGCGTTGGCGCGGTCGATCTATCATGACAGCATCGACCTGTCGGCGGTAGAGATCCGGCGGCGGAAATGGTTTCCCTTCCAGCCGCGCAAAACCGTCATGGCGCCGACCGGACACATTCATTTCCATCCTGCCTGCCCCTGGTGGAGCGAGGATTTCAGTAAGGCGGACCTGTCGCTGCGCGGCCTGTTCCTGCATGAACTCTGCCATGTCTGGCAAAGCCAGAGAGGCATTTTCCTGCCGGTCAGGCGGCATCTCTTCTGCCGCTACAGCTACAGCCTGAAACCCGGCCTGCGCCTGCCGCAATATGGGCTGGAGCAGCAGGCAGAAATCGTGCGCCATGCCTATCTTCTCCGCGAGGGCGCGATAGTGCCCGGCGCGCCGGGGCTGGAGCAATATGAAAGCCTGCTCGCTGTTTTTCGTTGAGCAGAAGCCTAGAGCCAATCGACATTCAGGAGATGGCGTGGCGAGCCAAGGGCCAGCGCCAGCGAAAATGGCGGTTTTCCATGACCCGGAGCGCAGCATGCATAAGCATGTGAGCACCAGAAGCACGGAAAGCCGCTATTTGCAGGCCGTCAGAACTGAATGTCGATCGGTCTAGCGCGCCTATGGAAGGCGGCTCTAAAGCTCCGCGTCCATGAGGTTCGGGAAGAAGCCTTCATGCGCCGCGCGCAACGCATCGAGCGCCACGCCTGCCGCCTTGTCGCCGCCGGTGGTGCCGATACGGGTCGCGCCGGGGATGGACACGCCTTCGGGAGCGGTGACGAGATAGCGGCCCTGATCCTCACCGAATGCGCCAGCGGTCGAGAGCGCGATGCTCAGTTCCGCGCCGATCCCGCCTGCCAGCGCCATTTCCGCGACCGCGACCAGCAGGCCGCCGTCTGAAATATCGTGCACCGCCGTGACCTTGCCCTCCGCGATCAGCGCGCGGACGGTTTCGGCATGGGTGCGCTCGGCCGCGAGATCGACCTTCGGCGCGTCGCCCGCTTCACGTCCCGCGATCTCGCGCAGCCAGATCGACTGGCCCAGATGCGCGCCTTCGCCGCCGATCAGCCAGATGGCTTCGCCTTCCGCCTTGAAGGCGACGGTCGCCATCACATCGACATCCTTGAGCAGGCCGATGCCGCCGATGGCGGGCGTGGGCAGGATGGCGGAGCCGCCGCCGGTCGCTTTCGACTCATTATAGAGTGAGACGTTTCCGCTCACGATCGGGAAGTCGAGCGCGCGGCAGGCGTCGCCCATGCCTTCGAGACAGCCGGTGAACTGCGCCATGATCTCGGGCCGCTGCGGGTTGGCGAAGTTGAGGCAGTTGGTGACGGCAAGCGGCGTCGCGCCGACCGCGCTGATATTGCGGTAACATTCCGCGATGGCCTGCTTCCCGCCCTCATAGGGATCGGCATAGCAATAGCGCGGCGTGCAGTCGGTGCTGATCGCGATCCCCTTTTGCGATCCGTGGACGCGCACCACAGCCGCGTCGCCGCCGGGGCGTTGCACCGTGTCCGCGCCGACCATGTGGTCATATTGTTCCCATATCCAGCGGCGGCTGGCGATGTCAGGGCTGCCCATCAGCTTCACGAGGTCCGCGCCGATGTCGGACGCAGGGATGTCGCCCAGCGGCTGAACGTCGGACCATGCCTTATAGTCTTCCTTCGCCATCGCCGGGCGGTCGTAGAGCGGCGCGTCGTCGGCCAGCGGGGCGAGGGGGATGTCGCACACCGTCTCGCCATGGTGGACGAGGACCATGCGGCCCGTGTCGGTGACTTCGCCGATCACCGCGAAGTCCAGCTCCCATTTGCGGAAGATCGCTTCGGCGAAGGCTTCCTTGCCCGGCTGGAGCACCATCAGCATCCGTTCCTGGCTTTCCGACAGCATCATCTCATAGGCCGTCATGCCGGTTTCGCGCTGCGGCACCTTGTCCATGTCGAGCCGGATGCCGACGCCACCCTTCGACGCCATCTCCACCGAGGAGGAGGTGAGCCCCGCCGCGCCCATGTCCTGAATCGCGACGATGGCGTCCGATGCCATGAGTTCGAGGCAGGCTTCGATCAGCAGTTTTTCGGTAAAGGGATCGCCGACCTGCACGGTGGGACGCTTTTCTTCCGAATCCTCGCCGAAGTCCGCCGAAGCCATGGTCGCGCCATGGATGCCGTCGCGGCCGGTCTTGGACCCCACATAGACGATGGGATTGCCGACGCCCGACGCGGCGCTGTAGAAAATCTTGTCCGTCTCCGCCACGCCCACGGTCATGGCGTTGACCAGGATGTTGCCGTCATAGGCCGGGTGGAAGTTCACCTCTCCCCCCACGGTCGGGACGCCCACGCAATTGCCGTAGCCGCCGATCCCATGCACCACGCCGGAAATGAGGTGCTTCATCTTCGGATGGTCCGGCCGGCCGAAGCGCAGCGCGTTCATGTTCGCCACCGGCCGCGCGCCCATGGTGAACACGTCGCGCAGGATGCCGCCCACGCCCGTCGCCGCGCCCTGATAGGGTTCGATATAGGACGGGTGGTTATGGCTCTCCATCTTGAAGATCGCCGCCTGTCCGTCGCCGATGTCGACCACGCCCGCATTCTCGCCGGGGCCGCAGATGACCTGCGGGCCTTCGGTCGGCAGTTTTTTCAGGTGGATGCGGCTCGATTTATAGGAGCAATGCTCCGACCACATGACCGAGAAAATACCGAGTTCGGTGAGATTCGGCTCCCGGCCGAGCGCGTTCAGAACGCGGTCATATTCTTCCGGGGAAAGCCCATGTTCGGCGACGATCTGGGGCGTGATGGGGGTGGCGGTGCTGGACATGAGCGCGCCTTTAGCCGCGTGGCGCGGGATAGACAATCCTTGCGGCGTGGGAGGAAGCATCGAATGACTGTTATGGGTGGGGAAGGCGGAAGGAAGCGGTCTGCTTATTTCCGTTCGTCCTGAGCGAGTCGAAGACTGAACAGCTCACCCCGCTGCCGTTCGAGGCGTCGATCAGGACAGGCTTCGACAGAACTCAGCCCGAATGAATGCCTGCCTTTGGCCCAAATTCACCATGAAAAAGGCCGGACCTTCACGAAAAGGCCCGGCCTGTCGCCATGGATGACTGGGAAGGATCAGGCCTTGCAGCTCAGCGCGCTCTTGCCCGGCAGGGTGATGGTGACCTGCTTGCCATTGCCGTCGACCTTGTAGCCGCCTTCGGCTTCGAAGGGCTTGCCCGCTTCGGCGGCGGTCAGCTTGGTAGGCGAGCCGTCCTTTTCGGTGCGCAGATTCGCGGTCTTGTCGTCGCTCAGGAAGTCGACGAAGACGAGGCTGTTGTCCTTGCAGCGAAACTGGAAGCTGTTCTTGACCGACGGCGGCAATTCAACCGGCGCGGCGTTCGCAAGCTGCGAAGCCATCGGGTCGGCGGGGCCGCCCACGACTTCGGGTTCGTCATTCTTGTTGCAAGCCGACAGCAGGGTCAGCGCCGCGACGGCGGTCAGGGAGAGATAATATTTCATAGCGGACCTTCTATGTGCACTTGCAACAAGCGGCGTCAACGCAAAAATGGTGAATTCCTTGTTATGTTCTCGCGCGGCAGCATGACGGAGGCATGACAGGGCGGGAGGACGGGCGATGGATGCCATGCGGGCTTGACCGCGCGGGCGGCGGGGGCCAATGCAGAAGCATGGCCGAAGAGAGCATGACGCAGCCGACCGACCCCAACACGCTTTCGTTCGAGGAAGCGTTGCGCGCGCTCGAATCCATCGTGCGGCGGCTGGAAAGCGGTGACGTGCCGCTGGACGAGTCGATTTCCCTCTACAGCGAAGGCGAAGCGTTGCGGAAACAGTGCATGGAACGGCTGCAAGCCGCCGAGGCGCGCATCCGCAAACTGACGCTCGACGCGAGCGGCGCCGTGACGGGCGCGCAATCCTTCGGTGCGGACTGACGGGGAATGACGGCGTCAGCCGCGCTGGTTGCCGAGCGGGCCGCCCAGGTTTCGGCTGCGATCGACGGTGCATTCGACGCGCTGCTTGCCGTGCCGGACGATGCGCGCGGGCGGCTTTACGACGCGATGCGCCATGCCGCCATCGGCGGAGGCAAGCGGCTGCGCCCGCTGCTGGTGCGCGCGGCGTGCGACCTGTTCAACATCTCGCCCGAATCGGCGCTGCGCGTGGGCCTCGCGGTCGAGTGCATCCATGTCTATTCGCTGGTGCATGACGATCTGCCCGCCATGGACGATGACGATATGCGGCGTGGCAGGCCGACCGTCCACAAGGCCTATGACGAAGCCGCCGCGATCCTCGTGGGTGATTGCCTCCAGAGCTTCGCCTTCGAGATACTGGCGGACGAGCAGACGCATCCCGATCCCTTCGTGCGGGTGGAACTGGTGAAGGCGCTGGCGGTCGCGAGCGGAGCGGCGGGCATGGCGGGCGGTCAGATGATGGATCTGGAAGCGGAAAAGAGCCGCTTCGAGCTTCCCACCGTGACGCGGCTCCAGAATCTCAAGACCGGGGCGTTGATCGGTTTTTCGGTCGATGCTGCCGCCATATTGGCGCGCATCCCGCCCGACGGGCGCAAGGGGCTGCGCGGCTATGCGCGCGACATCGGCCTTGCCTTCCAGATCGCGGACGACCTGCTCGACGTGGAGGGCGACGCGGTGGCGACCGGCAAGGCGACAGGGAAGGACGCGGCGGCGGGCAAGGAAACCTTCGTTTCCCTGCTGGGCGTAGAGCGGGCGAGGGAACAGGCGCGGCTTCTGGTCGATCAGGCCAAGGCGCATCTGCACGGCTTTGGCGAGCGGGCGGGTCTGCTGCGCGCCATCGCGGACTATATCGTGGAAAGGGACCGCTAGGGTATGAAACAGAGGGTAGGGGTCTATCCCGGCACATTCGATCCCATCACATTGGGGCATATGGACATCATCCGGCGCGGGGCGAAGCTGGTCGACAAGCTGGTGATCGGCGTCACGACCAACATCTCCAAATCGCCGATGTTCAGCGACGAGGAACGGCTGGAGATGGTCCGCCGCGAATGCGCGGGCATTGATGCGGAGATCGTCGTCACCGGATTCAATTCGCTGCTGATGGACTTTGCCGAATCGCAGGGCGCGAGCGTCATCGTCCGGGGCCTGCGGGCCGTCGCCGACTTCGAATATGAATATCAGATGGCGGGCATGAACCAGCAGATCAACAGCCGCGTCGAAACCGTATTCCTGATGGCGGACGTGTCCCTGCAGCCGATCGCGTCGCGTCTGGTCAAGGAAATCGCGCTTTACGGCGGGCCGATCCACAAATTCGTCAGCCTCGCGGTGTGCGAGGAAGTGAAATCGCGCGTCGATAAGCTGGGGCGCAAGGGCGGATAAGGCTCCACTCAGCTTTCGTTCAGTTGCCAATCGCGAAGAGCGCGCTATCAGGGGGCAACTTCGCCATTGGGGCATCAGCTAAGTCAGGAAAGCTCATCCATGCGTTTCATTTCGGCGCTCAAGACCGTGGCGATCGGTTTCGCCCTCTATGCGTCCAGCGGCGCGGCTCTGGCTCAGGGCGGCGGACAGGGACAGGCCGAGGAATTGAAGAAGGCGGAAATGTCCGCCGTCGCGGAAAAGAACGCCAAGGCGCTGGAACAGTCCGGCACGCCGCAGCTTCCTGCCGCCAGCATCCCCGTCGATCCGCAGAATGTGTGGGATCTGGACCTGTCCACCGGCGGGCGCGTCCGCATCCAGCTTCGCCCCGATGTCGCGCCCAATCATGTGGAGCGGATCAAGGAGCTGACGCGGCAGGGTTTCTACAACGGCCTTAAATTCCATCGCGTGATCCCCGGCTTCATGGCGCAGGGCGGCGATCCCAAGGGGGATGGGACGGGCGGCTCCACGCTGCCGGACCTGAAGCAGGAGTTCAACTGGCTGCCCCATGTGCGCGGCGCGGTATCCATGGCGCGCGCCCAGTCGGAGGACAGCGCGAACAGCCAGTTCTTCATCGTGCTTCTGCCGCGCCTGCAACTCGACAAGAAATATACCGTCTTCGGCCGGGTGATCGAAGGGATGCAATATGTGGACGCCATCGCGCCGGGCGAACCGCCGGCCAATCCCGCGACCATCCTTCAGGCGTCGATCGAAAGCGACGGCAAGCCGCCGGTGACCGCGCCCATCGCTCCGGCGCAGCCTTCGGTCAGCGTGCCTTCGATCCTGCCCTCCGCGCCGCAGCCCGCCCCGGCCCAGCCCCAGCCATAAGCACTGGACTGCGCGGCGGACCATCATGCGCGTAGACCTGTTCGATTTCGACCTGCCGGTGGAGCGCATCGCGCTGCGGCCTGCGTCCCCGCGCGATTCGGCGCGGCTGATGCTGGTGGCGGGCGATGCGCCCATCGAGGACCGGATCGTCCGCGACCTGCCCGGCCTGCTGCGCGCGGGCGATGTGCTGGTGTTCAACGACACGCGCGTGATCCCCGCCCAGCTTGAAGGAATGCGGGGGCAGGCGAGGATCGGCGCGACGCTGCACAAGCGGCTTGGGCTGCGGCAATGGCAGGCGTTCCTTCGTAATGCCAGGCGGGTGCACGAGGGCGACCGGATCGATTTCGGCGCGGGCGTCACCGCCATCGCCGGACCGCGCGACGAGGATGGCGGCGTCACGCTGAGCTTCGAGGGCGAGGAGCCGGTCGAATTGCTGCTGGAGCGGGCGGGCCGGATGCCGCTTCCCCCCTATATCGCCAGCAAGCGCCCCACGGACGAGCGCGACAAGGCCGATTATCAGACTATGTTCGCCCGCAAGGATGGCGCCGTCGCCGCGCCCACCGCTGCGCTCCACTTCACGCCGGACCTGATGGCCGCGCTGGCGGATGCGGGCATCGCGACGGAGACGCTGACCCTGCATGTCGGCGCGGGCACTTTCCTGCCGGTGAAGGCGGACGATACGGAAGACCATCGGATGCATGCCGAATGGGGTCGGATCGACGCGGCGGCGGCGGGTCGCCTGAATGCGGCGCGGGCTGCCGGCGGACGCCTGATCGCGGTCGGCACCACCAGCCTGCGCCTGCTGGAAAGCGCGACAGGTGAGGATGGCCTCATCCGCCCCTTCGAGGATGAAACGCGCATCTTCATCACGCCGGGCTATCGATTCCGGGCGGTCGACGGCTTGATGACCAATTTCCATTTGCCCAGGTCGACCCTCTTCATGCTGGTAAGTGCGTTGATGGGGCGGGATCGGATGCAGGCGGCCTATGCCCACGCCATAGCGGAGGGCTATCGCTTCTACAGCTATGGCGATTCGTCGCTGCTGCTGCCGGGCGGATAGTTCCCCCGAACGACGCGAAGCCAAATGCCGCTTGTCAGCCCTTTGCGACAGGCATAGCCTTTCCTACGATCAGAAGGAGAGGGTGCGATGGAAGACCATGTCTACAAGCTCGTCGAAATCGTCGGCACATCCCACAAGAGCACCGATGACGCCATTCAGAACGGCTTGAAGCGCGCCAGGGAAACGCTCCGCAATGTCCGCTGGTTTGAAGTCGTCGCGGTTCGCGGCTTCATCGACCGGGACGATAGCACCCAATATCAGGCCACGCTCAAGATCGGTTTTACCCTGACGAATTGACATGGTGGGCGAGCCCTCGGCTCAGCTATGCCCCACGAACAGGAAACCGACCGCTGCCATGATGCAGAGGAAGGCGGCCAGATGCCGCCAGTGCAGCGGCTCGCCCAACACCGTCACCATGAATCCGCCGAAGACGAGCAGGGCGATCGCTTCCTGCGCGATCTTGAGTTGCCCCGCGCTCCAGCCATGGGCATAGCCAAGCCGGTTGGCGGGAACCGCGAAGCAATATTCGATCAGCGCGATGCCCCAGCTTATGAAGATCACCAGCAGCAGCGGCTTGTTCATCCCGCCTTTGAGATGCCAATACCAGGCGATGGTCATGAAGATGTTGGACAGGACCAGCAGCAGGACGGTGGGCATGGGCGGCCTATGGCAGAGGAAGGGCTCGATATCGCCCGTGGCATCCTGACCCGAAAAAGCAAGCCCTGCTTTGCGCACCCATGAAAAAGGGCCCGGTCAAAGACCGGACCCTTCCCTTCGTGACCCTGTCGCCTGTTCAGCGATAGCGGCCTTTGGCAGTCGCGCCGCTGCCGGACCAGCCGTCGCTGTCCCATGAAGAACGATCGTCGTCCCGGCCACTGGTGAATAGCGCCCGATCCCGTTCCGTGCGCCAGGCGGATTGCGCCTGCTCGGCCGTCTTTTCCAACGTCACCTTTTGCGCGTCCACCGACTTGATCCAGGAACAGGGGACGGAATGGTGCACCCCACCCGCATCCTCGTCATTCTTGGTCAGCACGATGCGGTCGCCGCGCAGCTTGTCGACGGTGCCGACATGCTCCCCGTCGCTGCCAACCACTTCCATATGCTCGCGCACTTGCGACAGCGCCTGCCGCTGCTCGCCGCGCCGGGTCCGCCAGCTTCCGAACTCATTGTCGAAGCGTTCGCGATTCTCCCGCTGATATTCGGCATAGTCGCGGTCCAGCTCGCTGATCCTCTGCTGGCGCCAGGCATGGTAATTGGCGTCATGATGCTCGCCATAGTCATGCTCGGGCCCATAGGCGCGCGTCCGGTAGCCATGATCCTCGCTGCCATAGCCGCTGCGTTCGCCAGTGAAGGGCGCATAGCCCCGGTTCGGCAGGTAACGGTCGCTGCCCGAGGCGGAGGCATAGCCCACCCGGCTGCTCTGGTCCCGCGGATCGCCATAGGGGCGATTATAATATTCGTCATATTCACGGCGCCGCTCGGCTTCCTCATCGCCGAACCAGCTGCGGACTTCATCGCCCGCACGGTCGAAAAAGCCACGTTCATCCGGATCATAATCGGGTGGCGGGGAGCGATAGCCTCGTCCACCACCGAACTGCCCGCGCGTGCCATAGCGAGAACCGCGATCCTCGCGCCAGTTGCTCGATCCGCTATAGCGCGGCTGTCCGGCATAGAAATCGTCACCGTAGCGGCGACCGCTCTGGTAACCCATAATCCTTCTCCTTGCCTGCTGTTGGCGGCGGCCGATGCGCCGTCCGTCCCCTTTCCAATGAGCAGCCATCCCTTTCGTTCCGGGCGTTACGCGGGAGTAATATCCCTTCTTTCCACCAGCCTGCCGAAACGGCGGCAAACCACGCTGCCCAGGCTTGATCGAGATCAGGAAAGGAACAGATTTTTCCGGCAAAAAAGATCATTGCATGGCGCGAAAGGCTCGCTTATAGGCAGCGCCTCTTGGGGCCGTAGCTCAGCTGGGAGAGCGCGTCGTTCGCAATGACGAGGTCAGGGGTTCGATCCCCCTCGGCTCCACCAATTTCCCCTAGCGTATTGAAAACGCAGGAAATCATTGGAAAACATAGAGATTTTATCAGGCGGCTGTTACGTTTGTAACAGGAGCGATGGAGCATGTGCACATATCTCGAACAGGTCGGCAGCACGTATTATTTCCGGCGTATGGTGCCCGTGGAGTTGCGCCCGTTTACCCGGATGCGGACGGCGCGATGGTGCAGGGTTGGTTTCTCAATGTCACCGACTTGGGCGTTTTGGCCTGCAGCCGGTTTGGTGGACACCGAGATAGGGTGTTTACACCTATCGGAGTTCCACAATGCAAAGAAGGAAGTTCAGCCGCGAGTTCAAGCTTGAGGCGGTGAGGGTGGAGCGCGAACGCGGG
>JASGDV010000185.1:0-18466 GCA_049841255.1 Sphingobium sp. | reverse complement strand
GCGCTGCCCGGTGGACAGCATCCGCACCGGCAGGTCGGCGAGCGGCCGCAGCGCCATCGCCTCCAGCGCATCTTCCAGCGCCCCGTCATCCACCCCGTCCAGCCGCGCCCAGAAGCCCAGCGCCTTTCGCAAGGGCTGCTCCACATCCAGCGCCAGCCGCTCGTCGGTCAGCGCCACGCCGCCGCTCCGCTCGACCGTTCCGGCAAAGGCGGGCAGCAGCCTCGCGCAAATCCTGAGCAGGCTTGATTTGCCGATGCCATTAGGGCCGGTGAGAAGGGCGCTGCCTCCCGCCTCCAGATCGAGGGATACGCCCCGGAACAGCATCCGCCCGCCGCGCAGGCAGGCCAGGTCCGACAGGCGCAGCGCCGCCTCCCTCATGGCGCGACCATGTCCTCCAGCACATGCATGTCGATGTCCGATAGGCCGAAATGATGGCCGATCTCATGCACGACGACATGGGTGATCAGCGCATCCAGCGCCACGCCCGTCTCCACCCATTCGTCCAGCAGCGGGCGGCGGAACAGATGGACCGTGGGCGGCGTGTCCCCGGTTTGCGCTTCCTGCCCGACGGGCCGTCCGGTATAGAGGCCGGTGAGGCCGAAGGGGTCGTCGATCTCCATCTCCTTCAGCACCTGCTCGTCGGCGAAGTCCTCGACAAACAGCACGACATTGGACAGATGCGCGGCGAACGGATCGGGCAGGCGGCTCAGGGCTTCGAGCGCCAGCGTTTCGATCTCTTCCTTCGACGGCGCGAAACGCGGCGGTTGACGGGTGTCGGACATGGCTGCGACATAAGCGAAAGCAGATTGCGAGGATAGTCAAATGGTTGGTAAACTCGACGGCGAAGAGCGGGCGCGGGCGCTGGAGGCGCTTCCCCGATGGACGCCGGTCAGCGACCCGGACGGCATCCGCCGCCGCTTCGCCTTCGCCGATTTCAATGAAGCCTTCGGTTTCATGACCCGCGTCGCCCTGCTGGCGGACAAGGCGGATCATCATCCCGAATGGTCGAATGTCTATAATCGTGTCGACATCACGCTCACCACCCATGATGCAGGCGGCCTGTCCCGCCGCGACACCGACATGGCGGCGGCGATCGATGCATTGTTGGAGTGACGGACGGTGTTCGGCCGGGTTCTTGCGAATCCGCGGTCTCGTAACGGCGTTTATCGGCCAGAGGCGGACATCCCACCTTCGTCATCCCAGCGAAAGCTGGGATCTCTCTGGTGTATGATCGCGCCTCAAGAAGAGAGATGCCAGCTTTCGCTGGCATGACGGGCAAGGAAAATGTCCCTTCCCATCCAAATTGAAGGGCACCGTGCTCCTGCGCAGGCAGGAGCCCAGATCAGACGGCGGAACTGGGCACCTGCCTGCGCAGAAGCACGGCTGAGCCTAAGCAGACCGTCCGTAATCCACCCAAAACCGCCATCCCCTGGTCGCTTATTCCGCTTTGGGCAGATCCGGTTCCAGCAGGCGGTGCAGGTGGACGATCACGTAGCGCATTTCGGCATCGTCGACGGTCCGCTGGGCCGCGCCGCGCCATGCTTTTTCGGCGCTGGCATAGTCGGGGAACACGCCGACGATGTCGATGGCGTTCAAATCCTCGAACTCGAGCGTCTGGGGATTTTTGACGCGGCCGCCCATCACGAGATGCAGCTTGCTCATGGCTTTCTCCTTATGGATTTGAGCGGGCTATTAGCAGCGCCCGCTCGCGCGTCCAAGGCAAAGCCGGGGGCTGCCGCTTGCGTTCCGGGCCGAAGCGATTACCGTTTCGGCAATCGCGCCTTGAGTGCGTCGCTGAAGGCGTCGGCCTTTGCCGCGATGAGGGCGATCACGTCATCGGCAAGACGCGACGCCTTGCCCGGAAGATCGGCGGCAGCGGCGCTCTCGCGGGCTTGAGCGGCGAGCTGCGCCGCGTTTTCCCGGGCGGCTTGCAGAGCGTCGGCCGCATTCTCCTTCGCTGCGTGGAACGCCTCGCTGGCGCTGTCCCTTGCGGACAGGAGCGTGCTGGCCGCGCTTTCCTTTGCGCTGTCGGCATTTTCCGTGGCGGCTGTGCGGGCGGCTGTGGCAGCCTCCAGCACGCGGCCTCCGGCCGTGACGGCCAGAGTGGGAAGGGCCTTCATCATCTTGCGGCTTTTCGGGAACATCCATGCGATGACCGCCCCGACGGCGACCGCGCCTGCCACGGCGGTGACGGGATGATCCTGAATAATCTCATTGGCGCGGGTAGCCGCCTTTTGCGTGCGGTCGCGGGCGTCGGCATAGACGGCTTCCGCCCGTTCGCGCGATGTCGCATAGGCTTCGCTGGCGCTGTCCCGCGTGTCGCGCAGGCGGTCCGTCGCGGTTTCGGCGATGTCGTTCGCCGCCTCGCGAACGCGGGTGAGTTGAGCGCGGATATCAGCCATCTTCATTCTCCGTGTTGCGATTTTCCAGACGAACGTGCAGGCGGCGGAAAAGTGCCGTCAGCGGCCGCCGGGCAAGATAGAGCGTGAAGGCCGCCAGTCCAGCCCCTGTCGCGACGGGATGCTGCCGCAGCCTGGCGACGCCATCCGTGACGGTTGAAGCCAGTTGATCCTTCGCATCCTGTTTCAGACGCGCAGGCGCGACGCGGGCTTTTGCGGCTTCGGCAGACAGGAGGAACCGCGCCTTTTTCTCTTCCGCCTGTTCGATGGCGGCGCGATAGGCTGCTTCGCGGTTCATGGCTTCATCGCCCTTTTCATGCGCCCGATCCGCGCCTTCGCCAGCAGCAGAAGCAGTAGGATCACCAGCAATGTCCCGCCCAGCACCGCTCCCGTGGCGCCAAAGGGGCCGAGCATGGGAGCAAGGCTGAAGATCAAACCGACCAGCCCGGCGACGATCACGCCGAACAGCAGCAGCAGCGCCAGTCCGCCCAAAAGGGCGGCGTCCCGCATACCCGCCGCGGCGATGCCCGCGCGCAGCTTCTGTCGCTCGACCTCCGCCTCCGCATAGGCGCGGCCGTCGGCATAGAGGCGGGCGATGCTGTCGCGGACGGACTCGTCCTGCCCATCGGTCTGCGGTGTTTCCACCGTTTCCGCCGGTTCCTGGGTCAATGCCTTCTCCGCCTTGTTGCGCGTCCGGTCAGGCCTCGTCGTCCGACGATCCCTTGGCAAGGCGCATCAGCACGAAGCCGACCACCGCCGCCGCGCCGATGGCGACCGCCGGGCTTTTCCGCACGAAATCGCGCGCTTCGGTCATGAGCTGATCGACATCCTTGCTGTCGAGCGAGTTGGCGGCGCTGGCGACCGATTCGGCCGCCTGACGGGCATAGTCGCCATATTGCGGGCCCAGCTTCGCATCCACGGTGCCCGCCGTTTCGGAAATCAGCTTCGCCAGCCCCTGCATGGCCGATCCGGTCTGGTCCTTCGCCATGGTGGCGGCGGAGCGGGCGGTCTTGCCCGCCTGCTCCTTGAGCGGATCGATATGCGCCTTCCAGTCGACGGCGTTCAGCTTGTCCTTGGCGCTCTTCGCCGCTTTTTCGGCCTGTGCCTTGAGAGGCGCGATCTGCGCGCCCAGCCCCTTGGCCTTCGTCTTGTCGGATGCCTTGCGCGTGGCGGCCTTCTTGACCGGCGCGGCGACCTTGGCGGGGGCGGCGCGTGAGGACGGAGCCTTGGCCGGTTTCGCCTTGGACGTTTTGGCGGCGGTTTTCGGGCTTGTCTTGGCAGGCGTTTCGGGGGTGTCGGCCATGGTCGATTGTCTCCCTTTGCATCAGGCTGTCGGGCGGTGATCCGGATCGTCAGGTGGAAATGCCGTTTCCATGCTAATGCGCGGCGACCGCCTGTAGTTCCGTTGCCGTTACCTTTTCGAGCATCGGCATTTTTGCCGCCGTTGCAAGCCCCTGCATTGCAAAGATGGCAGGCGCTGGCTAAGCGGGGCGCGAAAAGCCGCCGCACAGCATTTTCAGGAGCGATCATGACCGCCATTCTCGACATCCATGCCCGCCAGATCCTTGACAGCCGGGGCAACCCCACCGTCGAAGTCGACGTGATGCTGGAAGATGGCAGCTTCGGCCGCGCCGCGGTGCCTTCGGGTGCTTCGACGGGCGCTTATGAGGCGGTCGAGAAGCGCGACGGCGACGCATCCAGATATCTGGGCAAGGGCGTCCTTGCCGCCGTCGCTGCCGTGAATGACGAGATCGCGGAGCAGATCATCGGCCTCGACGCCGAGGATCAGGCCGAGGTCGACGCCGCGATGATCGCGCTCGACGGCACGGAGAATAAGAGCCGCCTGGGCGCGAACGCGATTCTGGGCGTCAGCCTTGCCGTCGCGAAGGCGGCCGCCGACGCGCGGGGATTGCCGCTCTACCGCTATGTCGGCGGCGTCAACGCGCATGTCCTGCCGGTGCCGATGATGAATATCATCAATGGCGGCGAACATGCCGACAACCCCATCGACTTTCAGGAATTCATGGTCATGCCGGTCGGCGCGGAAAGCATCGCCGACGCGGTGCGGATCGGGTCGGAAATCTTCCATACGCTGAAGAAGGGCCTGCATGACAAGGGGCTGGCGACGGCGGTGGGCGACGAAGGCGGCTTCGCGCCCAACCTCGCCTCCACCCGCGACGCGCTGGACTTCATCATGCAGTCGGTCGAGAAGGCGGGCTATAAGCCGGGCGATGACGTGGTGCTGGCGCTCGATTGCGCGGCGACCGAGTTCTTCAAGAACGGCAAATATGAGATTTCGGGCGAGGGCCTGTCGCTCAGCCCCACGGAAATGGCCGACTATCTGGCCGCGCTCTGCAACGACTATCCGATCAAGTCGATTGAGGACGGCATGAGCGAGGATGATTTCGAAGGCTGGAAGGCGCTGACCGACAAGATCGGCGGCAAGGTCCAGCTGGTCGGCGACGACCTGTTCGTCACCAATCCCGCGCGTCTGTCCATGGGCATCGGCAAGGGCCTCGCCAACTCGCTGCTGGTGAAGGTGAACCAGATCGGCACGCTGACCGAAACGCTCGCCGCCGTCGATATGGCGCACCGCGCGCGTTACACCGCCGTCATGTCGCACCGTTCGGGCGAGACGGAGGATGCGACCATCGCTGACCTCGCCGTCGCCACCAATTGCGGGCAGATCAAGACCGGCTCGCTCGCCCGTTCGGACCGGCTCGCCAAATATAACCAGCTCATCCGTATTGAGGAGGAATTGGGCGACGTGGCGGTCTTTGCGGGTCGCTCCATCTTCCGTTGAGGCGCTTTCATTCGGTTGGCCGCAAATCGGGCGATTTTTCGCTTGCGGCCCGCTGATTCCTGTGATTCATCGGGATAATGCCGCATATCGCGAAACTTCGTCTCCTCCTGTTTTCGGCCTTTGGACCGGCGATCGCGGTGCTGTTGCTGCTCCTGTTCGCGGGCTATGTCGTGCTGGGGTCGAATGGCGTGCTGGCTTGGGGGGATTATACCCGCCAGTTGCGCGATGCCCGCGTCCAGCTGAAGCAGGTGGAGGCGCACCGGCAGGAGCTTCGCAACCGCGTCGATCTGCTCGATCCGCGCCGCGTCGATCCGGACCTGAGCGACGAACTGATCCGTCGTCAGCTTGGCGTCATCCATCATGATGAAGTGATCGTTCCCCTGAACTGATCTACGGCTGTCTGCATGGCTTGCGGCGTTGCAATCCGGCGCTTCCTGCCGCTATATCGGGCGTTCCTTTCCTATTATCCCACGCAAAAGGATATAAGCCTTGGCGAAACCAACGACGCCGCGTCCTTCCCGCGCCAGAACGAAGAAAGCGGCAGCTCCCGCCGCGGCCGACCATAACCGGCCTCGCCCTGAAGCGCCCTCCGATTACAAGGCGAGCAAGGAGGAATTGCTGGAATTCTATCGCCAGATGGTCCTCATCCGCCGGTTCGAGGAGAAGGCGGGGCAGCTTTACGGCCTGGGTTTCATCGGCGGTTTCTGTCACCTCTATATCGGGCAGGAAGCGGTCGCCGTGGGCATCCAGTCGGCGCTGGAGCCGGGCAAGGACAGCGTCATCACCGGCTATCGCGACCATGGGCATATGCTCGCCTATGGCATCGATCCCAAGCTCATCATGGCGGAGCTGACGGGCCGCGAGGCCGGCATTTCCAAAGGCAAGGGCGGATCGATGCACATGTTCAGCGTCGACCATAAATTCTACGGCGGCCATGGCATCGTCGGCGCGCAGGTGTCGCTGGGCGCGGGCCTGGGCTTCGCGCATAAATATAAGGGCGACGGCGGCGTGTGCGTCGCCTATTTCGGCGACGGCGCGGCCAATCAGGGGCAGGTCTATGAGAGCTTCAACATGGCCGAGCTGTGGAAGCTGCCGATCATCTTCGTGATCGAGAACAATCAATATGCGATGGGCACCAGCGTCAACCGTTCGTCGGCGGAGGATCAGCTTTACCGGCGGGGCGAGAGCTTCCGCATTCCCGGCTTGCAGGTGAACGGCATGGACGTGCTGGCCGTGCGCGGCGCGACCGAAGAGGCGCTCAAATGGGTGAAGGACGGCAATGGCCCGATCCTGCTGGAAATGAAGACCTATCGCTATCGCGGCCACTCCATGTCCGACCCGGCCAAATATCGCTCGCGCGAGGAAGTGCAGGAGATGCGCGAGAAATCCGATCCCATCGAGGGCGCGAAGAAGCATCTGGAAGCCGCCAGCATCAGCGAGGAGGAACTCAAGAAGATCGACCAGGACATCCGCAAGATCGTGAGCGACGCGGCGGACTTCGCGGAAAGCTCGCCCGAACCTGAATTGTCCGAACTCTATACCGACGTGCTGGTGGAGCAATATTGATGGGTATCGAAATCAAGATGCCGGCGCTGTCGCCGACCATGGAGGAAGGCACGCTGGCCAAGTGGCTGGTGAAGGAAGGCGATGAAGTGCGGTCCGGCGACATATTGGCCGAGATCGAGACGGACAAGGCGACGATGGAATTCGAAGCGGTCGACGAAGGCACGATCGGCAAGATCGTCGTGGCCGAAGGGACCGAAGGCGTGAAGGTCGGAACCGTCATCGCGACGATGGCGGGCGAAGGCGGCGAAAGCGCGGAACCTGCTCCCAAGGCGGAGGAAAGCGCGCCGTCCGCCAAGCCCGAAGCTGCTCCCGAAGCGCCCAAGAAGGCGGAAAGCGGCACCGCCAAGCTGGCGTCGGAAGCGAAGGCGACAGTCGCCGACCCCGATCTGCCCGAGGGCACGGAATATGTGAAGACGACTGTGCGTGAGGCGCTGCGCGACGCCATGGCGGAGGAGATGCGCGCCGACGACCGCGTCTTCGTGATGGGTGAGGAGGTCGCCGAATATCAGGGCGCCTACAAGGTCACGCAGGGCTTGCTGGAGGAATTTGGCGACAAGCGGGTCATCGACACGCCGATCACCGAATATGGCTTTGCAGGTATCGGCGCGGGCGCGGCGATGGGCGGCCTCAAGCCCATTGTCGAGTTCATGACGTTCAACTTCGCCATGCAGGCGATCGACCATATCATCAACTCGGCGGCCAAGACCAATTACATGTCTGGCGGCCAGATGCGCTGCCCCATCGTCTTCCGCGGCCCCAACGGCGCGGCGAGCCGCGTGGCGGCGCAGCACAGCCAGAATTACGGTCCCTGGTATGCGGCGGTGCCGGGCCTGATCGTGATCGCGCCCTATGACGCGGCGGATGCGAAGGGGCTGCTCAAGGCCGCGATCCGATCCGACGATCCGGTCGTGTTCCTGGAAAATGAACTGGTCTATGGCCGCAGCTTCGACGTGCCCAAGGTGGACGACTATGTCCTCCCCATTGGCAAGGCGCGGATCGTGCGGCCGGGCAAGGATGTGACGCTGGTCAGCTATTCCATCGGTGTCGGCGTGGCGCTGGAAGCGGCGGAGGCGCTGGCGGGCGAGGGCATCGACGCGGAGGTCATCGACCTGCGGACGCTGCGTCCTCTCGATACGGCGACGGTGTTGGAGAGCCTGAGGAAAACCAATCGCATGGTCGTGGTGGAGGAAGGCTGGCCGGTCTGCTCCATCGCGTCGGAAATCGCGGCGGTGGCGATGGAACAGGGCTTCGACGACCTCGATGCGCCCGTGCTGCGCGTCACCAACGAGGACGTACCGCTGCCCTATGCCGCCAACCTGGAAAAAGCCGCCCTGATCGACGCGGGCCGCGTGGTCGAGGCCGTGAAGAAAGTGTGCTACAGGGGATAGTCCGGGATCAGCCCCTCCCTTCGCGGGAGGGGCGACTGGACCGGATGCCGATCATGTCGCGCTGAATTGCGTGCAGAGCGATCGCGTGGCGTTTTCGGCATTATATATGCCATTGGTTCCACCCGCATAATCGCGATTGTCGCGCACGGTAAGTGCGGCGATGTCCTTTATCGTCGGATCGACGCCGGGCAGAAAGCCCATATTGATGAGCGGCTGATAAGTATAACTGATCTCCACGAACATGACTGCTCCGGTCGATGGCGCGGTGATCAGGCGGTTATTGGCGGTGATGCCATTCATGTCGCCCGTGACGGGAAGTGTGAGATTGGTGCTGTTGGTCACCGTGTAATGGCTGGGCGTCGCCGACATCAGCCCCCGGCAGCGCTGCCATTGCACGACATATTTGTTGGGCGTGCTCGACGGTTGCAGGCTGGCGAGGATGACGCGCCCGTTTCGGAACAGGTCGAGGCGGCCCGATTGCAGGCCCGCGCCTGTCAACAGGTCGTTGATCTGCGTTTCGCTGATCGTCTTGGCGTTCATCGTGCCCGACCCGATGCGCGATGCGTTGTCCGCCACCATCAGCGCGAGCTGGCTTATCCGCATCTTGGTCGTCGTATAATTGGCTAGTTCCGTCCCCGCCATGGTCGCGGTGACCACAAAGGGCAGGCAGATCGCGAATTCGACCATCGCGATCCCACTTGCATCGCGCCGCAGGCCGCGCAGCCCTTGCGCGATCCGTCCGATCCCGTGCCGCAGCCGTAACGCGTTCATGGGCAATTCCCTGTCTTGACGGCCTTTTGCTCGCCATAGGGCTGGTTCACCAGCACGGTGCTCGCGTTCATCGTCACATCGGCGGGCAGCCCGGCCAGCTTCGCCATGGGGAAGAGACGGGGATAGGAGACGGTTGCGGAAAGCAGCACGGCGTCCTTCGCCTTACCGGAATTATTCTGTCCGTTGTCGACATCCCATGAACCGCTGTCGTTGAGATCGTCATAGGGTTCGCCCGCATCGCAGGTGCCGTTCTTGTTGGTGTCGGTGAAGGGTTCCTTCGTCCGGTTGGCGGCCCGGTTATAGTCGCGGAAGGCCGTGCGTTCGATCTTTACGGTAGCGTTGTTGGCCAGATTGAGCACCTGTTCTTCGACGGCATCGTCTATCGCCTTGCGTTGCGTGGCGGCGGAGGCGCTTTCCAATGTGCTGTCGCGGGCGGCTTTTTGCAGCGCGCCCTGCAACACGCTCTGCATGTAAAGCGAATGGCCAAGGTCCAGCGCGCCCATCAGCAACAGGATGAACACCGGCGCGATCAGCCCGAATTCCACGATGGTCACGCCCGCATGATCGGTGCGCAGATGATGAAGGCGGCACCTCATTGCGTCAGCCTCAGTTGCGAGATGTTGTCGGCGATGTCCTTGAAATTGTCGATCAGGGTCGTGGAATTGGCGGCCGTGAAGGCATGCTGGTCATCGGACGCGCAGCTTTTCAAACGAGCGGCGGTGTCCTTGACCGTCTGAGACGAACTGCTCGTGACCGTCACGCCGAAATAGATGGTCCACACGGTAAAGCCCTTGTTCTTGACCGCGGTGCAAAGGGCGGTGAAGCGGGCATTGACCTGCGCGTCGGTGTCGTTGTCCGATGGTGCCACGGATATGCTGGTTTGCCGCCGGTCCCACCAGGGCATGCCATAGGCAGTGACATCGGTGGTGCTGGTGTTGGTTTCACCGTCGGTCATGAAGATGATGTGCCGTTCGATCTGTCCACCAGTGGAAGTGGTTGCATTTTCGCTCTTGAAGATGCCGGTGGGCGAGGCCAGCCGCGCGCCCCAGAGCATGCCGATGTCATGATAGGTATTGCCGGTGGGCGAGAGTGAGTTGATATAGGTTTCGAACGTCGATGCCGACGGCCAGGGCTGCAACTTCTTTGCCTCTACCGGGCAGGCGGCCGATGCACTGTTGGAATTTGTCGTCGTTACGACCGGATCATATGTGCTCCGCGAAAATTGCGCGCCAGGCAGCAGCGGTCCCCATTGGGTCCGGCTATCCGCCTTGTTGGGAGCCATGTCGATGTCCAGATCATAGGCGTCGGCGGGGATCGGATAATAAGTGGTCGCGCGGACGGTTTGCCGCTCTTCGATGCAACCGTTCCATGTGATCGACTTGTTCGCGCCAGCTGTGCTAACGGGCAGGGAGATGCTGCCGTTCCATTCATTATTATCCGTACCGCCCGCCTTCAGGCTGGCGACCGAGAAGGTGACGGGCTGGTAGGTGTAGGTATAAAGAGGCGTTCTGGTTGTGGTGTCGACTTTCTGCTCTTTATAGTTCGTATAGGTTGTTTTAGTGTAGCTATAAGTTTTATTGCTTCCTTTGCCGGAACTGGTGCAACCGCTATAATCTATTCCGTTCGTAATGCGGACAGTCGTGGTCTTGATGGTGATAGTACCATCGGTGGCCGTGCTCGAAGAATTGCTGCTCGATGTGGACTGTGTCATGGTGTCGGAAGGGGGATTGCAGCTGCTCTGTCCGGAAATGGTCGTAGACGGATTGGTTCCTGACACATAGGCCCAGCTACCCTCGCTATTGTTGTCGGTGTAGGTCTTGCCATCCCAACCATAGGTCCGCGATTGGTAGGTCCAGTTGTCCGCGATCCAGTCATTGTTCAGCAGCTTGCCGACATTCACGTTCACGCTGTAGGGGACGAAGCCGAAACGGAGTTGCGCCGACGAACTGTTGCCGCCAGAGGGTGTCGATCCACAATCGGCGGTCGTGTCCAGCTTGGCCAACGCTTCGTAGAAGCACTTCACCGCTTTCTTGAGGCCGTCGATCTTGGACAGGCTGTCGCTGCTGTTGGCCTTGCTGGACATCGACCCGGTGACGTCGAGGACGAACATCACGTCGGTATTGGGAATCCGCATTTCCGCTTCGCAGTTCGCGTGCAGGGTTTTGGACGGCTGGCCCAGGGCGCGCATGACCGTCATCGGCACCGTTACGGATGCCGTGCCGGTGACTTTCCTGTTGCTTTCGGCGAAGCTGCGGGTCGTGCCGCTGGTGCCATAGGGATCGGTGCCGAAATTGGCGTCGAACAATTGAAGCGCGACCTCATTGGCCTTGCCGTTATTCGCCGACCATGCGCCTGCCCCCATCTGTTTCCGGCCCGCGAGCGCCCCGGCGTCGCATGCCTGTTGCAGGCGCGCCTGGGTGAGGTAAAGGCGGCTCATGTCGATGCCTCCGCCCACCAGGCCCAATAGCGGGATGATGGCGGCGGCCACGATCATCAATGCATTGCCTGCCTGATTCCTCGCAAGCCTGTGGAAAAAGCCCCGGCCGACGACCTTATCATGATCGATCTTGCTCATAATCCCGCGATCACCCATTCAAGCCCACCCCCGGGCATCGTGCCTGTCATGCAGGCGGTCCGGTTAGAAGCTGTATGAGATATGTGGTTAAGGGATCGATAATCTGTGTATTTTCTGTAACGGGGCGGAATCATGGATGACGTTGGAACAGACCTGACCCCGCTTGCCGAACTGCTCTGCGCCCATGCCGGGAAGGCGGGCGCGCGGCATCGCGCGTTGTGGCGCTTCGATGCGAGGCTGGCGCAAATTGCGCGAACCACGACGGAAGCCGCGATCGGCCAGATGCGGCTCGCATGGTGGCATGACGTGGTCACGGACGGGACGGGACTGAAGGGCAAGGGCGATCCCGATGTCGACAATCTGCGCGCGACCGGCGGCATGGCCATGCCGGGACTGGTTTCCGCCATCGAAGGATGGGAAGTGCTGGTCGTGGAGCCCGAAATGGATAGGCATCTGCTGCGTCTCTATGCGGTGGGGCGGGGAGAGGGGCTTTTCCGGGCGCTGTCGGGATGCGATGAAGAGGCGGATGGATTGTCCGCCGCCGGACGGCTCTGGGCGCTATGGGATCTGGCCGGGCATGTCGGGGACGATGACTTGCGGAATGCGGCCATCGCGCTTGGACAGGAGGAATGCGAGCGCGCCGCCATGATGAAGGGAAGCGCGGTGTGCAAGCCTTTGCGGATGCTTGCGACATTGGCGCGGCAGGATATCAAGCGGGGGAAGGGGGCTCCGGCGGGGATTTCGCGGTCCCTTGCGCTCCGGCTTTTGCGGATAGCGGTGATCGGGCGATAACGGAAATGGCAAGATGGGGAGCGGGCGGAGAGGGATGACGAAAATCCTGGCAGGAGGGATGGCGGCGTTGCTGCTGGTGGCGGGCGGGCTGTTCTGGTGGCAGGGGCGGGCGGGGAACGCGCCTGTGCCGCAGGCGCTGATCGGGCCGCCTCCGCCTCCCGCGGTCGAGGAACTGCCGGAGGGCGATCCCGATGCGGTGGGGGAAGCGCCGCCCATGCCCGGCGAAGCCAGCCCGCAGAGCCGCGAGCAGAAACGCTTCGCCCGCTATGACCGCAACCGCGACGGCGTCATCACCCGGATCGAGATGATGGGCAGCCGCGTGAAGGCGTTCAAGGCGCTGGACAAGGACGGCGACAACCTGTTGTCCTTCGAGGAATGGGCGGTGGCGACATCCGACCGCTTCGGTAAGGCGGATGCCAATGGCGATGGCAAGCTCACCCCCGCCGAGTTCGCCACGACCGCGCCCAAGAAGCCGGCCAAGCCGCGATGCAAATGTTGATGGAGGCGCAAAAGGCCCCAAGGATCAGGCGGGTTGAAGTCCCTCGCCCAGCCATTGCCCCAGCGAAGCGCGGGCGCGGGCGGTCATGGCTTCCTTGCGCTGTTTCTTCTTCACGTCTTCCAATGGCGGGAACAGGCCGAAATTGACGTTCATCGGCTGATAGTCCGCCGTCTCCACATTGCCCGTCACATGGCCGAGCAGCGCCCCCAAAGCCGTGTCGGAAGGCAGTGGGGCGAGCGAGCGGCCCGCCAGCTCGGCCAGCGCAAAACGTCCGGCGAGCAGGCCGATGGCGCTGCTTTCGACATAGCCTTCGCAGCCCGTCACTTGCCCGGCGAAGCGGATATGCGGCGCGCTCCTGAGGCGCAGGGTCGCGTCGAGCAGCCTGGGCGACTGGATGAAGGTGTTGCGGTGCAGGCCGCCCAGCCGCGCGAACTCCGCTTTCTCAAGGCCGGGGATGGTGCGGAACAATTCGATCTGCGCGCCATGTTTGAGCTTGGTCTGGAAGCCCACCATGTTCCAGAGCGTGCCCGACGCATTGTCCTGCCGAAGCTGCGCCACCGCATAAGGCCAGCGGCCGGTGCGGGGGTCATCGAGGCCCATGGGCTTCATCGGGCCATGACGCAGCGTTTCGGGACCGCGTGAGGCCATCACCTCGATCGGCATGCAGCCTTCGAAATAAGGGGTGTTCGTCTCCCACTCCTTGAAATCGGTCTTTTCGCCGTCGAGCAGGCCCTGCACGAAAGCCTGATATTGCTCCTTGTTCATGGGGCAGTTGATGTAATCCTTGCCCTCGCCGCCGCCGGGGCCGATCTTGTCCCAGCGGTTGGCCATCCAGCATTTGTCCATGTCGATGCTGTCGAAATGCACGACCGGCGCGATGGCGTCGAAGAAGGCGAGGTGATCCATGCCCGCCGCCGCGCCGATGCTGGAGGCAAGGGCGGGAGCGGTGAGCGGGCCGGTGGCGACGATGGTCATGCCCTCGGCCGGCAGGGCATCGATCCGTTCGCGCACGACCTGGACGTTGGGGTGTTCTGCAAGAGCGCGGGTGACGCCCTGGGAGAAGATGTCGCGGTCCACCGCAAGCGCCGATCCGGCGGGCACCTTGGCAAGATCGGCCTGCGCCATGATGAGCGAGTCGAGGCGGCGCATTTCCTGATGCAGCAGGCCCACGGCATTCTTGTCCGCATCGTCGGAGCGGAAACTGTTGGAGCAGACCAGTTCAGCGAGGCCATCGGTCTGATGCGCCGGGGTCATGTCGCCGGAGCCGCGCATTTCGGACAGGCGTACCTTCACGCCCGCCTGCGCCAGTTGCCAGGCGGCTTCCGATCCGGCGAGGCCGCCGCCGATGATGTGAACCTGATGAGTCATGCCCGTCCCAGTGGGCGATTTTCCGCTTTCCCGCAACGGTCAAGACGGCCGGACGGTTCGGCGATGGCGGCGCTCGGCCCGTGGGAGGCGGAGTGAAAGCGCGAGTGACATAGCGAAGTGGAAGCGTTTTCCCATGCTCCCTCCTCGCCATGTCATTTCGATTTCGTAACGATCAGGCGCGGACGGCCGTTACGCTGTTGGCGGCGGAGAGGACGGCCTGGACTGAGGCGGTCGCGACGTCCGTGTCCGTGCCGATGCCGAAGACGGTGCGGCCATCGGACGTCTTGCATTCGACATAGGCCGCCGCCGCCACGTCCGTGCCCGCGCCGATGGCGTGCTCGCTATAGTCGGCGATGTCGAGATCGACGTCGAATTCGTCGCGCAGCGCAGCCAGAACCGAGGAGAGCAGGCCGTTGCCGCGCCCGGAAATGGAGCGTTCGCCGCCCTGACAGGCGATCTTGCCGGTGAAGATGCGGTCGCCCGCCGCGCCGCCTTCATGATAGTCGATCAGGCGATAGGGCTGATCGCCCGACAGGCGGTAATGCTGCTCGAACGCGGTCCAGATGTCGGCAGCGTTGAGTTCGCGGCTGCTCTCGTCGGCCAGCGCCTGCACCACCTTCGAGAAATCGGCCTGCATCCGCTTGGGCAGTTTCAGACCCTTGTCCTGTTGCAGCACCCATGCGACGCCGCCCTTGCCGGACTGCGAGTTGACGCGGATGACAGCTTCGTAATTGCGGCCCAGATCGGCGGGATCGATGGGTAGATAGGGCACGTCCCAGATTTCGTCGTTGCGCGCTTCCTGCGCGGCGAAACCCTTTTTGATCGCATCCTGATGGCTGCCGGAAAAGGCCGTGAAGACCAGTTCGCCGCCATAGGGATGGCGCGGGTGGACCGGCAACTGGTTGCAATATTCGACCGTCTGGATCACCTCGTCGATGTCGGAAAAGTCGATGCCGGGATTGATCCCCTGCGAATACATGTTGAGCGCGACGGTCACGATGTCGCAATTGCCGGTGCGCTCGCCATTGCCGAACATGCAGCCTTCCACGCGATCCGCGCCCGCCATGATGCCCAGTTCGGCGGCGGCGACGCCGGTGCCCCGGTCATTATGGGTGTGGAGAGAGATGGCCACGCTGTCGCGCCGGGAAATGTGGCGGCAGAACCATTCGATCTGGTCGGCGTAGATATTGGGCGTCGCCGCCTCGACCGTCGCGGGCAGGTTCAGGATCAGCGGACGGTCGGGCGTGGGTTGCAGGATGTCGATCACCGCCTCGCAACATTCCAGGCTGAAATCCAGTTCGGCCGTGGAGAAGGTTTCGGGGCTATATTCGAAATGCCAGTCGGTGTCGGGCTGCTTCGCCGCATTGTCGCGCAGCAGCTTGGCGGCGTGGACGGCGATGGCCTTGATCTCCGGCCGTTCCATGCCGAAGACGATGCGCCGCCATGCGGGCGAGATTGCGTTGTAGACATGGACGATGGCCTTTTCCGCGCCGCGCAGCGATTCGAAGGTCGTGGCGATCAGGTCGTCGCGCGCCTGCGTCAGCACCTGTGGAATTACGTCCGCGGGGATGCGGCCCGAACGGACCAGATCCTGGATGAAGTCGAATTCGGTCGCGCCCGCGGCGGGGAAGCCGATCTCGATCTCCTTGACGCCGATCCGGACCAGCAGGTCGAAGAAGCGGTTCTTCTTCTCCGCGTTCATCGGATCGATCAGCGACTGGTTGCCGTCGCGCAGATCGGTCGAGAGCCAGCGCGGCGGCGCGGTGATGACGCGGCTGGGCCATTGACGGTCGGGCAGGTCCACCTGCGGGAAGGGGCGGTATTTGACGGAAGGATCGGTCAGCATCATGGGAAAACTACTTCTCTGCAAACGGGCGCGGCTGTGGCATGCCCGGTGGAACGACTTGTCTTTGAAGGTGCCCTTAGGCGTATTGCCGGCCCGTGAAAATGGCGGGCAGCATAAAAGTCACGCCTAAGGGCGTGTAAGTCGTAGCAGGGATAGAAGCTCACGCTGCGTCATGGGACGGGCATAACCTTATTTTGCGTGTCAGGTCCAGCCGTTTCTTGTGCATGGGTTGGAGGGATGGGCTCGCGGCGGCGATGTGTGCGGAGCAGACGGGTTGGTGGATGGCGGTTTTGGGTCGCCGTGCTCCTGCTTTCGCAGGAGCACGGTGCACTTCAATTATAAGGGATTCCAGACGTCCACCCCGTTCGCCCTGAGCTTGTCGAGCCGAAGGCCGACGAAGCCAAAGGCTTTAAGCACGGTGCCTTGGAAGGAAGAGCAGGGCTTCGACTTCGCTCAAACCGAACGGATGTGGGAGTGTCCGCCTCTGGCCGAAACCCGTCAACCGAACAGGTCGCCCAGAAAATCCTTCATCGCTCGAAAGCTGCGCCGGTCGGCATCGGCGCTATAGAACAGCCCCTTGTCCGTCAGATTCATCGACTGATCGGTGAACGCATGTCCGACATGTCCATAGGCATGAATCTGCCAGTCGCATCCTGCTTCCGTCAGTTCCTTCGCCAGCCCCGTCGTGACATCGGGCGGCGCCAGCGGATCGTCCCATCCATGGCAGATCAGCAGCTTCGCGCGGATCGCGGCGTTGGGGAAGGGCGGCGCGTCATATACGCCATGGAAGCTCACGCCGCCTGCAATGTCCGCGCCGCTGCGCGCCAGATCGAGCACGCATTTCCCGCCGAAGCAGAAGCCGATGGCGGCGGTGCGCGCTTCGTCCACTTCCGCCATGGCCTTGAGCGTCTCATGCGCGGCGATCACCCGGTCGCGCAGCAAAAGACGGTTGCCGTTCAGCGCGTTCATATAACGGCCGAAATCCGCTTCCTCCCGCGTCGTGCGCTTTCCCTGGCCGAAGACATCCGCGACCAGAACGGCATGGCCCAGCGCCGCCACCTTCTCCGCATAGGCGAAGTCGGCCTCTTTCGTTCCCAGCACATTGGGGAAGAGAAGGATGCCGGTTCTCGGCTCCTGTCCTTCCGGCACGATGGCCATATTCTCGAACGGACCCGTTGGATCATAATGCATGACGATGCGGCGTGTAATGGTCATGACGTCCTCCTGTCGCGCGCTGTCAGATGCTTCCGAAGCCCCAGGCTTCCCCGCGTTCCGAGCTTTTGAATCGGCGCGGGCGTTTCCAGCCGATCCGGGGCCGCTTGCGAAGCCGCAGCGTCGGCCAGTCGCCCCGATCGCTTCGCTGGGCCAGCCGCATTCCCTGCGCGCGATAGGCCGCCAGCACCGCGTCCGCCTGTTCCCCGAGCAGTCCCGCCAGCACGATGGTCCCGCCTTCCTCCACCAGCGCGCAGAGCGAGGGCGCCAGTTCGATCAGCGGCCCGGCAAGGATATTGGCGATCAGCAGATCATAGGGCGCGCGCGCGATGATCGCGGGATGATCCGCGCCCGCCGCCGTGAACAGCGCGACCTGACCCGCGCCCGTCCCCAGCGGCACCGCATTGGCGCGCGCATTCTCCGCGCTGATCTCCACCGCCACCGGATCGATGTCCGAAGCGGTCGCATAAGCGCGCGGCCAGAGGCTGAGCGCGGCGAAGGCCAGCAGTCCCGTGCCCGTCCCGATATCGGCGACATTGCCGAACCGCATGCCCACGCGCCGCATCCGGTCCAGCATCGTCAGGCAGCCGGAGGTGGTTTCATGCTGTCCGGTGCCGAAAGCGCGGCTTGCCCCGATCAGGAAATTGACGTGACCGGGCAGTTCGGGATCGCCGGGCAGGTTACGGACATGGAAGCGCCCGGCGGTGACCGGCTCCAGTCCCTGCTGGCTCATCGTCACCCAATCCTCGTCCGGAATCTGTTCGATCGCCGGTTTGGCGGCCCCGGCGCTCGGCACCAGGGTCCGCAGCAATTTGACGGCGGCGGGACTGGGCTTGCCCTCGAAAAAGGCTTCGAGCCGCCAGCTGTCTTCATTGTCCGGTTCCGCTTCGCTGGTCATCAGCACCGGCGGCTTGTCCATCAGCGCAAAGGCGGCGATGTCCCCTTCCAGCGCCTCCGCTTCGGCGCGGGTGCAGGGCAGGGTGACTTTCCAGCTTTGGACAGAGGCGTCATCGGTCATGCCGCGCCTTTACTGCACCGGGCAGGGAAGGGGAAGTGCGAGGCGGACTGGTTCGGAGGGGGATTTCGGCCATGAGCGGACGTTCAACCCACCACCGTTCGTCCTGAGTAGCCACTGAGCTTGTCGAAGTGGCATATCGAAGGATATGGCGCAAAAGCCCCTTCGATACGGGTCTTCGACTTGGCCTTAGGCCAAGTTTATCCTGAGCGACTGCTGCAAGCAGTCAGTG